>JAIRXV010000234.1 GCA_031268115.1 Bifidobacteriaceae bacterium | reverse complement strand
CCTCCACGGCCAGGTTCACGACGAAACACGTCAGCAGGGCGGCCGAATACAGTCCGACACCTATCCACAACACCGCGGCTCGCCATCGGCGGTAGACGCGGGCGTCACGGTTGGCGATGCGCTGCAGGTGGTCATCGCTGGCGGTGACGAGTTCCGTCTCTGAGACGCCAAGCAAGCCGGCCAACGGGGGGTCACGAGCGTGATATCCGGGTAAGACACCCCGCGCTCCCATCTGGCCACCCGCCATGACCAGCCACGATGCGTCATCGTTCGATTAGCTCCCGATGGGTGAGGCCTCGCCGCCCGAACGCACGCGGCCACGGCTCGCGTCTGAACGGGCCACACGCCGACATCGGCGAAACCGCCGCACCGACGATGACGTAAGGCCAAGCTCCGCCCAACGTTGGGGCTGGTAGATGCCTCGCCACCCGGTAGGCCCGGTCCGCATCTGGCGTCCAGTTCGCGCGGCGGTGCCGGGAATTCCTTGACTGTTTACCTGGATGTCACCTTTGTCTAAGGGTCCCGTATAGGTCGAGTTGGGACAGTCTGTGCTGCCTTCAAGGCGTTGACCAACAACATCGATCGGTCAAGGGAGCCGAAATGAATCGAAACGCACAACTGGGACGGGTGGGGGCCGTGGCCGCGACGCTGAGCGTCGGGCTAGCGGTTGCAGCCCCGTCCGTCCCCGCCGCCACCGCAGAAGCGGTGCAGACCGCCAAGAACGTGATAGTTCTGATTTCCGATGGTGCCGGCTATAACCACTTCGACATCGCCAGCCTGTATGAGTCTGGGACCGCCTACAACCAGGTCGAGGTCGATCCGACCACCGGCTGGGTTGAGCAAGTACCCGGCACACCGACACAGGTGTATGAGTCCTACCCCGTCCAAGTAGCCCAATCTCACTACTCCGCCAACGGCCGCGCCGCCTACGCGGGCAACGACGCGTGGGGCGCATTCGGTTGGGTCAACGACGGCCCAACGGATTCCGCTGCAGCAGCGACCGCGCTCGGTACGGGAGTCAAGACCAACAATGGAGTCCTGGGATATACGCCCTCTTCGGGGCGTTTGACCACAATCGTTGAGCATGCCTCGGCGCTCGGTAAGGCGACCGGGCTGGTGACCTCGGTGACGTTCAACCACGCCACCCCCGCGGGTTTCGTTGCCCACAACGCCGACCGCAACGACTATCACGGCTTGGCAACTGAAATGATCGACTCCGATCTCAATGTCATCATGGGCGCTGGCCATCCCCTGTTCAACGACGATAACGCGCACCGCAACCCCTACTACCAGTGGATATCTGCGGCCGATTACGCGCGTGTCTCCAGCGGACAGACGCCGTACGAGTACGTCGAGACGCGTGCCCAGTTTGAGCAGCTCGCTGACGCCGCCTCCGGCGCTCCCGACAGGGTGTTCGGTCTGGCACAGGTTGCCGAGACTCTCCAATACAACCGGTCTGGGTTGGCCAATTCCACCGTTCTACCTGGAACTGACCCGCGCAATAGTGTCCCCAGCCTCGACGTGATGGCAAAGGGCGCGCTCAACGTTCTGGCCAAGGACGATGACGGATTCTTCCTCATGGTTGAGGGCGGCGCGGTCGATTGGGCCGGACACGCCAACCAGACCACCCGCGTGATCGAGGAGCAAATCGAGTTCAATGAGGCCGTCGAGGCGATCGACACCTGGGTCCAAGAGAACTCGAACTGGAACGAGACGCTGGTCATTGTCACCGCCGATCACGAGACCGGCTACCTCGCCGGGCCGGGTGCCGATCCGGGTTGGACCGCGATGACCGGGCAGGCGGGCGAACTGCCGAACGTCACCTGGCATTCTGGCAACCACACCAATTCCTTGGTGCCGCTATTCGCGAAAGGCGCCGGCTCGGAACTGTTGGCGGCCCGCGCCACATCCTGGGACCGCGTACGCGGCGCCTACCTGGACAACACGGACATCGGCAAGACACTGTTCGACTTGTTCGGCAACCTTCGCTCGGGCACGCCAGGCACAGTCCCGCTGGAGGTGGGGCTCGGGCTTGAGTCTGGGGCTCCCGGCACGCTGTCGCTCAGAATTGCGAGGGTCGCAGATCCAGTCCAGTTCTCAGCGACCGGTCCGGCCTGGACAGCGGCGTTGCCCTCCGTCACGGTCCGCGACTCCCGGACCGATGTCCAAGCTCGCGCGGGCGGATGGACCGTAGCCGGGCGGGCCGATGATTTCACAGCCGGCAACCGCGTCATCGGCGCCGAGAACCTCGGTTGGTCGCCCCGGATCCTGTCCTCCCAGAGCGGTGCCAACCCGGGCGTGGGCGGCGTCGCTTTGAAGAACCCGGCCACATTGGCGAGCGCGGACCAGAACACTCGGGCCGGGGTGACAGTGGCGGGAGCGGACTTGTCGTTCACACCGCCCGCAACCGCCGATTACGGCCGCTATGGCAGCGAGATCACTTTGACCCTGTTCGCAACCGACTGATAAGGAATTCGTGGCCGGACGGGCAACACGGGAGTGGGGTACCCACATGCTGGGTGCCCCACTCCCGCGTAGTTCGCGGGACTTGACCCCGGTCACTCCCCGAGCGTTTAGAAAGACCGCCTGGGGCGGTGCCGAAAGACACCGCCCCAGCGACACACCAATTGCCGCGTTTCAGCGCTTCGTGCCGATCCAGCTGACGCGGTTGAAGGCCGCTATACCGGCGGCCCGCAGGAAAGGAAGACTGTGACCGACCCACACAGCTCGGTCGCTCCGCGGCATAGAACGGTCGCGGTCCGATTGGCGACACTGACTGCCTTGGCAGCAGCGTTTGTCTGCTTGCCGTCGAACGCGAACGCCGAAGAGGGCGCCGCTGAAATCGAGTGGTCCGTCGGGCCGGCCAGCATGGACGGTCCGGACCAGCGGATCTCGTTGCGTCACACGGTTGAGCCTGGCGCGCGAGTAGAAGACGCGATCGCCGTCACGAATCTCTCCGAGGCGGCCAGCGCGTTCACGGTGACCACTGGGTCTGGGATGGTCGGGCAAGAGGGCGTCTTCGACATAGGCGAACCCGGAGCAGAAGGTCCCGGGCGATGGATCGCCGTAGGCGGCCTCGACGGCGATGAGGTCACGCTCGACGCGGGCGAGACCAGGATTCTTCCCGTCGCGATTTCAGTACCCATCAACGCTACGCCAGGGGATCAACCAGCCGGAATCGCGGTCGGAGTTTCCCAAGGCGAGGGGCTGACGGTCACACATCGGATCGGTGTGCGGGTGCACCTGCGCGTGGCCGGGGAGGTGACCCCAGGTCTTACCGCACGAATTGTCAAGGCTTCATTCACTCCTTCGTGGATACCTTTCGCTCCCGGCACTGCGACAATCGAATACGAAATCGCCAACGTCGGCAACGTCCGGCTCGGCGCGACAGTCGCGGCGCTCGCCGCAGGACCCTTAGGGCTTGGCAAAGCACACGCCGATGGCGAACCTTTGACTGAGCTTCTTCCCGGCGAGAAGGCGACCCGCGAGATGGCGCTGCGGGCCGTACCCATTGTGCGCCTAAACGGCACGCTCGCCGTCACACCGGTCGCGGTTGGAAACGACGGTGTCCGGCCACCCGGGCCTGTCACAGTAGCGTTGTCCGTCTCGGCCCTGAGTGCGACAGGTATCGCACTCGTGATTGTCCTTCTCGCTGCGGCAGCCATAACTCTCTCGCGGAGGTCTGGCCGGCGGGCGCCACGGCCGCGAACCGCCGATACAGCTTAGCGCACGATTTTGGGGCGCCCTCTCGACTGGAGTTTAGAACCAACCGCCGACGGCAGTGTTCATGTGGCCCATCTGATTTCTGCTTCTTTGAGCAATTCGGCGGGGTCCGGCTGGTCGTGACGGACCCACATGGGCCGCAAAGTGTGCTCCGGGCCGAAGTCACCGAGGGGTATCAGCCAGCGCCACGGATGCTTCGGCGAAACGATTGAGACGCCAGGACCAATTTCGACTTCGGCGTTGGCAAGATACCACCCCAGCGCCATCGACACTGTTTTTGTGACGCGTCCCGTCAGGACGATAGGAGTATTGGGGAAACTCGCGAACACTTGGCGGATGGCCCGGCCGGTGGAAACGATCGCCTCGGCCGGAGTGAGTACAGGGTTTTGCGTGCCGGATCTGGTCGGCCCGTTGGGTTGAACTCTGACAGGCAGCACTCCGCCTTTGTTGGGGGCGCCGACGCCTACAACAAAGGATCGGCCGAATCCGGCGAACCCATCGATTCTTCCGAACGGCTCGCCTTGCTTGTAGTTCGAGACGCCCATGGTTAACATGATGCTGAGAGCGATGCAGCGGACCTCCTCGGGATCGCAATCGACCTCCAACAGCTGGATGCGTTCTTCGGGCAGACCAAGAATATCAAGTAGCGGATACGAGTACTCCCAAGCACGTCGCTCCGCGGGGCCGTTGACCTCCCAGAACCTTGCTCGTGCGGGCGGATCCCAGGAGTATCCCAGCGCCAGGCCGACGGGGAACAGCAGATTCGGGAAATAGTCGAAGCCCGTGGCGTTGTCGGCACTGTTTTGCTCGGCGCGCAACTGGGCGGACATACTTGAGACTTGGTCGCGGACGTCGATTACGCCACGAGGACCGGGATCGATTCGCTGGCCCAGAATGCGCTGGTCCGCGTGACCGATTGTCGCGTCAGCGGTTCGTTGCGTGTGCCAATGCGGTGCGCCTTGGTCCTGAAACTCAAGGACATAAGAGCTCCCACGGTCTTGGCGAATCCGCTGTTGCCAGGCTAGGAATAGAATCAGCAACAAGGCCGAGATTCCTAGGACCCACCACAGCGAAGGTCTCGGTCCCGACCAGCGGAAATCTCCATGCGGGGGCAGCAGTCGCTCTATCGTCAGGGCCGCCAGGGCGGTAGTGACGACGATGAGTGAAGCCGCGAGTATCGTCGGGGCGAGCCGGCGCCGCAAGAGCCAGCCGCCGAGTCGCCTGACCCACGGGATCTGGGCCGCGCGTTCCCACGGCACACGGAGCCAGCGCCACCGCCTCTGCTTGCGCCAGTGGGCGGCCAACGCCGTCTTGCTTAGTTCGGGAGTCACCCGGTCCTGTTTCTTCCTCGTCGCGGCCTGGCCCTCCTTCATCCGCGACTCCTCCCGCTCGCGCCGGGCCTGTCGTAAGGAAGAGTCGGCGGGGGCTCGGTTCCCAGTGGAGGCAGCGTGTCCGTTCGGCCCTTCCACCACTTGAATTGCTCCCCCTTGGGGCGTGGGCGCGTGCCTTGATCGTCTCGGTCGCGGTGCCGCGGATAGTGAACGGGCACGTGCCTGAACCCGTAGACGGCATCGAGGAACTCGTCGCGCACCTGTTTAAGCGCGAGCTCTTCGATCTGGTCTTCAAATAACTCAATGAAATGGGTGCGGTCACATCCATGTTCGTTCCGCTCCGGTGGCGTCAGAGTCGTGCAGCGCTTAGCGAGGGACGCAGCGTCCCAAATCCGCGTTCGGTCCCAATCGGCCCGCACGCAGACGGATCCAAAGCCCAAGGGTTTTCCATGCCCGATACCTAGCGCGGCGCCTGTGTATGGGCTGGTGAACTCCACATCATCGTTCAACGCCAAGAGCCACAGCAAAGCGCCGAGTTCAAGCGCGGACACGCCCGCCACACGCAGTGTCGTCGATATTATGGAGCCGGGCGGGATATAATCGTCAATGTACCAGTTCATTGTATTCGGGGCACTCTCGCCCTCGGGGCGCGCGTACTCTTGGTAAGGCTGGGCCTCGCTTTCCTGCCTGGCGGAAGATGGCGCCCAATACTCCGGTTTGTCGAATGTTTCGCGATGGGGAAGATATACCTTGCGACCGCGCAGCTGGGTCTTTGGGTGGATTCCTTCCAGCGGATTGGATTGCGAGCCGCCTGTTCCGGATGGGGTCTCGGCGATGTTCGCCAAGTAGAAGCGGCGTTGCGTGGTCTTGGGTGTGGCGAGTGTGGCCAGTTCAATTACGTCGGAAGACTCACGCTCTGTCTCGTTTTCGATCACCGGGGGATCGATCCGCAGTGCGCCGCGGACCGCGTCATGGGTCTGTGCGTGGGTACGCTCGCCGGTGACGCCATATTGCCGGACCCATCCGAACATGCGGTCCGCCGGAGACAGCTCATCGGGGCAGTTGGCAGGGAAATGTCCCGTCGCTCTCAAGAATCCCCACTCGGAGATAGTACGGCCATCTGCGGCGATTATGGTCTTAGTCTCTTGAAGCAGACCTTGTTTTGCTGCATATTTACGTTTGCTTTTGTCTTCGCGGGATTGGGCGAGTACCGACTGCGGGGCCTCACCGGCCGGATCCACGACGCCGAAACGTGAATTCGTAATTGCCTCG
>JAIRXV010000119.1 GCA_031268115.1 Bifidobacteriaceae bacterium | reverse complement strand
GATGTCGACTTCGGCCAAGGCTGCTTCACCGCCATCATGGGGCCTTCCGGCTCAGGCAAGTCCACTCTGCTGTATCTGCTGGCCGGCCTGGAGGAAGCGACATCGGGCACCGTGTTCCTCGGGGACACCGAGTTGACCGCGCTGGACGATAACGCCCTGACCAAACTGCGCCGCGACCGGATCGGGTTTGTGTTCCAGGCGTTCAACCTGCTGCCCATGTTCAACGCGAAAGACAACACCCTGCTGCCCCTCTCTCTGGCCGGGATCAAGCTTGATGCCGCGTGGTACACCCAGGTGATCGATACGCTGGGACTCGCGGACCGGTTGACGCACCGCCCTTCGGAACTGTCCGGCGGTCAGCAGCAGCGCGTGGCCGTGGCTCGGGCGCTGATCACCCGGCCCGATGTGATCCTCGCGGACGAGCCGACCGGCAACCTGGACACCCGCTCAGGGATTGAGGTCCTCGCGTTCCTGCGCCGCTCCGTGCGCGAACTGGGCCAGACGGTGATCATGGTGACCCACGATCCCGCCGCCGCGGCCTACGCCCAACGCGTTGTGCTCCTCGCGGACGGCCGTGTGGCCGGCGAGATCGCCAACCCCACCCCCGAGGCCGTCATGGCGGGCCTCGAAGCTCTGCGTACCGTCGAGGTCTAGGAGATCCCCCGTGTTCAGGTTTGCTGTTGCGCAGATGCGCACCCACGCCAGCCGGTTGATCGCTGGAATGCTCGCCATTGTCGTATCCACCGCGTTTGTCGCGGCGGGTCTCAGCGGCATCGCCGCCGCCCTCCAAACCATCGGGAACGCCACGGTCGCCGAGTACGCGCACGCGGATTTCACCGTCCGCACGGTCGCGTCGGACGGCTGGCCCATGCAGGTGTGTTTCGACCCCACGGACGATGACGCCGCTTCCAGTGATGACGCCGCTTCCAGTGAGGACGCCGCTTCCAGTGAGGACAAGCCGTGCCGTTACGCCTACCCCCCGATCGCATCGGCCATTCAGGACATTGAAGGCGTCCAATCCGTAATGCTGCAGACAAGCACGAGCGGCTATTTCGGGCATGACGACCGCGTCATCTACGGAAGGACGGTCTCGGGCGCCCCGGACCCCACACTCCAGGCCCATCCGACATCCGTGGGGCGTGACCCCGCCGGTCCGTGGGAAATCGCGTTGGGCATGAGTGTCGCATCGCGGCTGAAGGTCGAGATCGGCGATACGGTCGAATCCTGGGAGATTGCCTTCATTGAGCGAACACCCGAGGGGACGATCTCCACCGAACTGCCGTCTGGGGCCCGAATCGTCCCTGACCCTTACGGTGACGACAGACTCGTCATGGACCTCACCGTGACCGGCTTCTTCGACGATTCGGCGCCCAGCCTAACGACGCCCAAGACTGACGCGTGGGGGGCAGAGGGTATCTTCGCTTTCCTCAATGACAGCCCCAGCAATCAGATTGGCTATTCGCAACAGGATGGCATTCTGGTCAGCCTCACCCCAGGCGCGGACCCGGCCAAGGCGCGGGCCGCCATCGGCGATGCGGCCGAGCGGGTCCTGGCCGAAGGCGGCGATAGCTTCGGCGCCTCGGTGGCGGTGCGCACGTTGAGCGAAGAGGCAAACAGAAGCGTCAATACAATGTTCGGCGCCGAGGCGGCGGTGGCGGCAGTGCTGACCGTGTTCGCCGCGATCGCGCTATCCGTGGCCGGATTGGTGATCGCCAACACGTTCCAAGTGTTGATCGCGCAGCGCGCCCGGACCCTCGCGCTGCTGCGGTGCATCGGCGCGTCGAAGAAGCAGATTAGGCGCTCGGTGGTGATCGAGGGCGCGCTGACCGGCGTGCTCGGGGCACTGGCCGGGACTGCCGTGGGCGTTGCCATGATTCAGATCGCGCTCATGGCGGCCAAGCGCATGTTCCCTGGCGTACCCACACCGACGATGGCGCCCCTCACCCTCTGGGCCGTTGTATTTCCGCTGATCGCGGGCGTGGGTGTGAGTACCTTGGCCTCGCTCGCTCCGGCACGGCGAGCCACCGCGACCCCACCCGTGGCGGCGCTGCGGCCCCTCACCGCGCCCACGCTGCGCCAAGCGGCCGGACGGCGCCGCCTGGGCTTCGCCATCGCCGCCATCGCGGTCGGCGGCGCCACGGTGGCCGGCGCGCTGGCCGTGGCAATCGCGAGGCGCGGCGAATCCGGGTACGTGATTAGCGGATCGGACGATGCGTGGTGGTTCGCCGCACTCATAGTTTTCGGTGTGCTCGGAGCCGTACTCACGGTGTTTGGCGCGATCCTGGCTGGTCCGTTCTGGATTCCCCGAGTGGTGGGGGTGATCGCCCGCGGGGTGGCACGGACCGGGCCGGGCGCGCGGATCGCCGCCGCCAACACCGTGCGCAACCCGCGCCGAACCGCCGCCACCGCGTCGGCCCTGGTGATTGGCGTCACACTGGTGGCGACCGTCTCGACTGGCGGGGCCAGCATCGAACAAAGCGTGTACGCCGCCATACCGCAAACCCAACCCGTCGATTTCAGGATCGGGAGTGCGTTTGGCATACCAGTTGCCGAGACGGTGATCGGTGAGACCGATCAATTTGTCGAAGCCTCTCACGCCATGCAGCTAGCTCCCTTGACCCCGGCCGCGCGCACTGCTTTAGCTGAGGTCAAGGGCCTGGGTGGGATCGCAGAAATCCACACTGGCCTGCTCACCGTGAAACGCGGGGACGGCGATGACTACTTGCCACCGGACTGGGAGTACGGGTACCGGCACCTTTGGGACTCGACAGTCGCCCGGTACGAGTACGAAGGGGAGGCTGCGCCATCGGACACCGAAGTCCCCCTGCCGTTGCTGACCGTGGCCGGGGTGGATCCGGCCGCGTTGGCAACTGTCGGCATCGATCCTGCCCTCGCGGCGGCGCTTGACCAAGGTAAGGCGCTGGTGCCCATCAATTGGCAGGGCTACGCCTTCGAATTCGAGTCCGACGCCGAGGGTACGGCATCGGGCGATCTGGAGGGCCGATCCGGTGGCCCCTACACTTTCACCGGGCCAAACGGTTCCCAAACCTTCGAGGCCGTGCAAACCCATGCGCTGGACTATTACGGTCCCATGATTCCCCTCGCCAATCTTGAAGCGCTCGCCTCGACCACCGCCGTTACGCAAGTCTGGGCCGCAGTTGCCGAAGGCCAAAGGGCCGGGGAAGTGACCGACGCCTTGTCTGACGCCCTGGCCGGTATGACCTCAGGCTACGGCTACCCGATTGAATGGGGCGGGGCAGCCACCGAACGCCAGGCCCTGCGCGACATCGTCCAAGTCATGATGCTGGTGCTGATGGCGCTGCTCGGGGTCGCGGTGCTGATCGCGCTGATCGGTGTGGCCAACACGATGTCACTGTCCGTGATCGAACGCACCCGCGAACACGGCGTCCTGCGGGCGCTCGGGCTGACCCGCCGCCAAATGCGCTGGATGCTCTCGGTGGAGGGGATGGCCGTGGCCGGGATCGGAGCCGCCATCGGGCTCGTGCTGGGGATAAGCCTGGGATGGGCGGGCAGCTACCTGCTGATGACCCTGAGCAGCACCTCGCGGCTGGGTCTCTACCCGTGGCACATTGCGGTCATGTTCGCGGTGGCGATCCTGGCGGGCCTGGCCGCATCCGCCCTGCCGGCGCGGCGCGCGGCGCGAACCCCGCCTGCCGCGGCGCTCGCGATGGAGTAGGGCGGGGGGGAGCGGCGGAGCGGCGCCGGAACAGCGTTCAGTGGTCACTATTGGCTGGATCCGGGGCCCCTGAACCAGCCAAAACTGACCACTCAACGGCCGCGCTGATCGGAATCCGGGGACGGGGCACCGGCCCGGCCTGTCGGTCCTCGCGATGCGTGGGTTGGGACCCTGGCGCGCCGGGGAGTCTGCGGCACGGTGTCGCCGTGGATGGGCGTTCGCAGCCGCCGAAGTGAACCCTGTGCTTGGCGCGCAACACCCCGATTTGTCCATATCGTGGACAGGCCCACATCGGGCCCCGTTTTGCGGGCCTGCGCCGGCCCCTGGGCGCGACTCGTCTTCCGACGGACCCAATACCTGCGTCCACCAGCGCACACACTCCGCGATTCGCTGATCGTGTACGTCGCCCATGGTGAGTTATCCACAGGTTCGCGGTTCCCAAGATGCGCCGACCCACCCTTTCGAGAGACCCTGGCACCGTGTGGT
>JAIRXV010000107.1 GCA_031268115.1 Bifidobacteriaceae bacterium | reverse complement strand
CATCGCCGTACAGGGAGCAGCCCTGAGAGGCGTGAGTCAATGAAAAGCCGCGGATTTGGTTGGCCCCGTAGCGGTACCCCGACCCGACCCTGCCGCTGGTCCAATCCCCGGCCGCCCCGGTCCCGGCGGAGCCGTTGGTGTCAGGGGAGAATTGGACCATGCCGAATGGCCTGGCCGGACCGGGAAAGTCGTTGATCGAGCCGACTTCGCCGCCGCCATCGCCCGTACCTCCGAAGACGTCGACGTATTGGGCTGGATCGGTGACCAGCGGCGGTGGGGCCGCGTTGGCGGCGCTCAACCCGGGCATTGTCCCGGCGAGAATCAACCCTGCTGCAGCGGCCACTCCAACGAGCTTGTGCGACCGCCGTCTGAAGAGGGCAGGGGAATAGTTCATAAGCCTCATTGCTAGATCTCCTAATGATTCGGAAATGCGGAAGAGAAGGTATGCATACTGACCGCAGTCGCCGCATCTATCGCTTGGGCGCCGGCGTCGCGTGTTGACCTGTCGTGGTATTGCGTTCCTTTCGTAAGTGAGGACTGTCAAGAGCTATACCAATGAACAAGACGACTGCGCGGGGCTCTACTGATCGGGCTGGGCCCGACAGCATCGACCGAGGAGCCCCGACCAGCCGAAACGCCGCAGTCAACGCCGCCAGAACACCGCCAAAGGAAGCGGAGCCCCAGCAATGCGAGCCGCTGCGCTTCAACCGGCCGGCGTGTGGCGCCGATTCGGTTGACGCGGTCGGACGCCGCCTTTTCGGTAGCGCCCCAGGAAGACGCCTTTCAGCGCCCTCCTAGCCATCGAACGTTGGCGCGCATAAGACTCCGCGACACCGGTCGAGGCACTCAGGAACCGGACGGTTGGCCCGTCGCCTCAACCGCAGCCAGGGTGAACGTGCAAGCCATCCCAGACAGCGCAACCAAACGTGTGGGCAGACAAAACACACGGCATGACAGCGCCGTCACAAAACCCAAGCTAGTGCGTGGCAGTACCGGTGTCAAGTTGGCTGGCGCACACGGGGTTGGCGGACTACCTCGGTCTGCCCGGTGGCAGTACCGGTGTCAAGTTGGCTGGCGCACGCCGGGAAAGGCCACGGTGACCGCGGCGCCCAGGCCTGGGCCGGCGGACCGGGCCGCGATTCGCCCACCCTGGGCCTCGGTCAGCGCTTGAGCAATCGCCAGGCCGATGCCGGACCCGCCGTGCGCCCGATCCCGCGCCGTGTCCGCCCGGTAGAACCGTTCGAATATGTGCGGCAAGTGCTCGGGAGCGATGCCCTCGCCAGAATCGGCCACCTCGATGAGGATGGCGTAACCGTCGAGGTGGGGGCCGTCATCGGCGGCTGAGACTCGGGCAGACAGCCGGACCCAACCACCGGGTGGGGTGTGCCGCAACGCATTGTCCAACAGGTTGGCGAGAACCTGAGAAAGGCGGGCGCGGTCCGCGCGAATCGCCATACCTTGAGTTTGCCCATCCGCCGTCAACTCCACCGCCTTGGCCCTGTAGGCGGGCCGCGCCGCACCCGCTGCGGCCTCCAACACCTCCCCAACGCCCAGCGTTTCCATTTCCAGGTCGGCCGGACCCTGTTCGGCGCGGGTCACGGCCACCAGGTCCCGTGCCAGACGCGTGAGACGCTCGGCCTGCTGGCCCAACAACGCCATCGTCTCTGGCGTTGCCTCCACGATTCCATCCTCGATCGCCTCCAAATAGCCACTGATCGTGGCGACAGGGGTGCGCAATTCGTGTGCCACATCCGCGATCAACCGATCCCGCAAAGCCTGGGATTCTGCGAGGTCAACCGCCATATCGTTGAAAGCGTCGGTCAGTTTGGCGAACTCGCGGCCCAAACCCGGAGCCTGCACTCTAGACGAGAACTCACCGGTCGCCACCGCCTCCGCGGCAGCCGCCAACTGCCCCAAGGACCGGGCCGCTCGCCGCGCCACCCAGAGCGAGGCCGCCAGCGCCGAGGCCACCGCCACCCCAAGGGCTCCCGTCAGAGAAGTGCCGCTCGCTGAGCGAAACGCCTGCTCGGCATGCACCATCGCTGGGTGATCGGGCTCAACCCCGGCCGCCAGCATGTGCTCGTGGAACACCCGAGGGCCGATGACGGCCGCAACCCCCCATGCTGTCGCGGCCGCCGCGACAATAACCAACCCGAACGCCCCCAACAGGCGCGCCATCAACCCGAAGCCGGACGCGCCGGCACCATTCACCGGACCGGGACTATCCGCCGCCATCGGCGCTATCCCCCGTCCCCAACCGGTAGCCCACCCCGCGCACAGTTCGAATGAACCGCTGTTCGCTCGCCGTATCGCCAAGTTTGCGCCGCACGTGAAGCAGGTGAACGTCCACTAGATGCTCGTCCGCCGCCCAATCCGCACCCCACGCCGCCTCAATCAGGGCGCGTCTTGTGAATACGCGCCGCGGAGCGCTCGCCAGCGCCGCCAACAAGTCGAATTCGGTGCGCGTCAATTCAACTTGCCGCCCTGCCACGGCGACTTCGCGGCCGGCAGCATCGATGGTTAACGAACCGAACGTCATCGTCGGCTCACCTGGCATTGTCCCGCCGCCGATGACGGCCCGAGGGCGCCGCAAAAGCGTTCTCACTCGCGCGGTCAACTCACGGGGAGAGAACGGCTTGGTCATGTAGTCGTCGGCGCCGACCGACAGGCCGATCAGCACGTCCGCCTCTTCGGCACGGGCGGTCAGCATGATGATGTAGGCGTCAGTCACGATCCGGGCACGGCGCGCCACCTCGATCCCATCCATCCCGGGCAATGCCACATCCAGCACTATCACGTCCGGGCGATGTTCCGTGATCGCCGCCAGGCCCGAAGGGCCGTCGAGTTCGCGGCGAACATCGAAACCGTCTCTGGTCAGATAGGAAGCAACAAGCGCCGCCAGGGCCGGCTCGTCCTCGATCACGACGGCCCGAGGGGCCGGGTGGGCCGGAGGCGGCAGGTGGGCCGGGGGCGGCGAGTGGGCCGGGGGCGGCAGGTGGGCCGGAGGCGTCGGAAAGGATGTCATTGCTGTGGAGAGTAGTCCCATCATGCGGGCCGCACCCGATAGGCGGAACCGCCATGGCAGGCAACTCCTCTTCCGCGCTGCCGCGGCCCGCATCAAAGACCGGCGGGAACCAGGCTCGAAACCGCGGCCGTTAGGAGGACCATCGCAACTCCCAGCGCCAAAAGCCCCACGCACACCCACATCGCCACCTTCGAGACACCGTGCATCCAGCGCAAACCTACAGCGACCGCTGCCACAATACTGGCGCCTAGAATGCCCCAATTCAGGCCCAAATGCCACCCGGGAAGACCGCTGGGAGAGGCATCGGCCCGATATCCCCCGATGACCATATTCACGCCGGCTACAATCACGGCAAGAACCGCAAGAATCGGCACGGTATAGTGGCGTGCACCTGAACCGGTGCCGCCGAGCCGCTGTG
>JAIRXV010000105.1 GCA_031268115.1 Bifidobacteriaceae bacterium | reverse complement strand
GCGTGAGCCACGTCGTGGATGCAGCCGGCCTCGGCGTCCGTGTCGAGGGTCTCGAACCGCTCCGCCTGCGAGAACGGCAGCGGCGTGCGTTGCCCGCCTGGCGCCGCGTGGAACAGCTCTAGCGCATCCCGACTAGCGTTCCCGCTGCGGATGTCCCACGAATCGAGCCAGGTGGCGCCATCGTCCGCGTGAACAGTACGCACGGCGGTGTCGAAAAGCCCGGCGCGCCGCAACTCACCCAGAATGGCGGGGACCCCGCCCGCCCGGTGCACGTCTTGGACTAGGTAGGGGCCGTTCGGCGCGATCTTGCTGAGACACGGCACGCGCCGGGACAGCGCGTCGATGTCCGCCAAGGTGAACGGCACGCCGGCTTCCTGAGCGATCGCCAGCAGGTGCAGGACCGTGTTCGTGGACCCGCCCATGGCCAGGTCCAGCGCCATCGCGTTGGCAAAGGCGGCGGGTGAGGCGATGGCCCGGGGCAACACGCCGGCATCGTCCTGGATGTAGTAACGCAAGGCGAGATCGACGATGGCGCGCCCCGCCCTCTCATACAGGTCCCGGCGGGCCGTGTGCGTTGCCAGAAGCGTGCCGTTGCCGGGCAGGGCCAGACCGAGGGCTTCCGCGAGGCAATTCATCGAATTGGCGGTGAACATTCCCGCGCACGAGCCGCAGGTGGGGCAGGCGCCCTCTTCGATCCGCAACAGATCGGCGTCCGAGACCGCCGGGTTAGCCGAATCTGCGATAGCCGTGATCAGATCGATATTGGTGCGCGTTTCGCCGTTCACGAGCGTCGCTGTGCCGCCCTCCATTGGGCCTCCGGACACGAGCACCGTGGGTAGGTTCAGGCGCATTGCCGCCATGATCATCCCTGGGGTGATTTTGTCGCAGTTGCTGATGGCTATCAGGGCATCGGCCCTGTGGGCGGCCACCATGTATTCGACGCTATCCGCTATTACTTCGCGGGACGGCAGTGAGTACAGCATCCCTTCGTGGCCCATGGCGATTCCGTCATCGACGGCAATCGTGTTGAACTCACGGGGAATACCTCCGGCCTGCACGATGGCGGCACTCACCACCCGCCCAACGGCCTGCAGGTGGACGTGTCCGGGCACGAATTCGGTGAACGAATTGGCGACAGCGATGATCGGTTTGCCGAAGTCCGCGGGATCGACCCCCGCCGCGCGCAGCAGGGCGCGGGCACCGACGGTAGTGCGCTCGGATGTAAGGAGGTGGGAGCGGAGTTCCGGCATGGGCGGGGCCTTTCGTGGCTGAGCTAGCTGGCGCGCTAGATGTAGCGTTCCAAGATCGAGGTTTCGGCGATACGGGAGAGGCCTTCGCGGATGGCTCGGGCGAGCTGATCGCCGACCCCTTCAACGCCTTGGAGGTCTTCCATTGTGGCGGCGAGAATGCGCTGGAGGGTGCCGAAATGTTCCACCAGGCGCGTGGCGATTTGCGTGGGGACACGGGGAATGCGGTGAATCAGCCGGTAGCCGCGGGGGGAAACGGGCGAGTCGAGATCGGCGGCCGATTCTGCCAGGCCTAGCACAGCCGCGGTGGGGTCGAGTTCGAGCAACGTCGCTTGGTCCGTGCCCCGCAAGGTCGCCAGCGCGGTCGCCACGGATTCGGCATTGGGTAGGCCGGCTAGATAGTCCTGCACTAAGAGCCGCCGGTCTGTGGCGACCCCTGAGACCAGCTCCTCGTATTGCAGGTGGAGGAGCCGGCCTTCGGTGCCTAGTTCGAGCACCATGGAATCGATCTCGTCTGCGATCCGGCCCACCATCTCCGAGCGCTGGGCCACTTGGGCCACATCGCGGACCGTGACTAGGTCCTCGACTTCGAGGGCGGACAGAGTCCCGGACACCTCGTCCAAACGGTCCCGGTAGCGCTCCAGGGTGGCGAGGGCCTGTTTGGCGCGCGAGGCGATCTCGTCGGTGTCCTCCAGCACGTGGCGCAGGCCGCCCGCGTAGATCGCTACGGTGTGCATGGATTGGGAAACGGAAATCGCTGGGAATCCGGTCTGTTTGGCGACCCGTTCGGCGGTCCGATGCCGGGTGCCCGATTCGCCGGTCTCGATCCGGGAGTCCGGAAGCAGCTGGACTCCGGCGCGGACGATCCGGTTGTGTGCCCGGTCCACTATGACGGCCCCGTCCATCTTGGCGAGTTCCCGCAGGCGGGGGGCAGAAAACTCGACATCAAGGGCGAACCCGCCGGAGCTGATCGATTCCACGAGGGGATCGAACCCGAGCACCACGAGCGCTCCGGTGCGTCCGCGAAGCACGCGGTCTAGGCCGTCGCGCAACTCGGTGCCCGGCGCAACCGACACCAGAGTGGCGCGCATCAGCTCCTCCGGTGTCGGACCGGGATGATCCATATGTCAGCCCCCTGGGAACCACTGCCAAGATCCCTTGATCCTAGTGGGCGGTGGCCGTGGGTTGGTTCCCGCTGCTGGCCTACCGGGCGTTCGCTGGGTTGGACGGGTTGGGGGGCGGAGAGGGCGTGTGGGGTCCGCGGCAGGGATCTATGCAATGCGGCAAGACGAATGCGGTATTGCATGGATCTGGGCAGGGCGGGTGTGTGATGATCGCGCGAGAGGCCGAGGCCCGGGTGCGTGAGATGTTGCGGCACTTTCCCGTGGTCGCGGTCACTGGGCCTCGCCAGGCGGGGAAGACCACATTGTTGCGCTCCATGTTCCCGGACTGGGAGTACTTCAACGTGGAGTCGACCTCCACCCGGGAACTGATCGGCGCGGATCCGGAGGCGTTCCTCCGGCGCCACGGCCGTTCGGTGATCCTGGACGAGGTCCAACGGGTACCGGATCTCCTGTCCCAGATCCAGGTGCTGGTGGACGATGACGGCATGAAAGGACGCATCATCGTGTCCGGTTCGTTGGATATTGCGCTCCGGGGGAGCCGGTGTTCCGCTGGGATTGAGCCACCGCGCTGGTTTGGGGTGAGCCACCGGGACGCTTGTGGGTGAGCCACCGCGACGGTGGGGTGAGCCG
>JAIRXV010000025.1 GCA_031268115.1 Bifidobacteriaceae bacterium | reverse complement strand
GCGCAGGGTCCGGCAGGGGTGATCGAGTTCGTTGCCCGCACTGGGGGCATGTGGGCCCCGGACTGGACGTTCGCTGCTGTAGGTGCGGATGCCCAGATCAACCTCGACTTCCCGCCATCGTACGTGCATCGGGGCTCGGCCGTAGCTGAGGTCGTCCGGCGCGGTGAGGTGCGGCGTTTCGGCCCATTCGACGCCGACGGCTACGACCGCGAGTGGTTGGAGGTGGCCGCAATTCTGAACGGCGCCGCCCCTCGCTACGACCTCGACCACCTGCGCGCCGATATCGTCTATGCCCTCGATTTGGCCGAGGCCTGCGCGAAGGAAGTGGCCCGGTGAACACCATATTGACGGTGCGCGCATCGAACGGCGAGGAGGATCTCCTCGCCGGCCTGGTCGGAACTTTGGCGCAGCGCTATCGGCTCGTAGGTTTCGGCCAGCCGGCGGATGTGGCCTGGCTGGACGGCTCGGCCCCGGCCTGGCCGGCCTTGGTGGATGAAGCGGTGAGCGGCGGGGTGAGGGCCGTCATCGTGCACCGTCCAGCGGCGGTGGATCCGGCCAACCTTGTGCAACTGGCGGCGGCGCCCATTCCAGTGGTGCTGTTGGGCCGGGCAACCCACGCCCCCGCCGGGCGCGCGTTGCTGGAGCGGGGTGTGCTCCCGGCCAAGCGGGTCGATTTGGTCTCGCTGGTAACGGGCGTTGAGGCGGCGGGTGGCGAGCGCTCGGCGGTGCTGGATCTGCTATTGACTCTGGGCGTCTATGGGCTGGCCCCGGACCGCCTCGACTCGGTTGCCGCCACGCCTCGCGGTGTGATCGTGGAGGGACCGCTCGGTGAGGGTCGGATCCACGCGACCGCGGTGCACATGATCGGGGCCTGCGCGAATACGCGCATGGCCGTGTTGTTGCCGGGACGCCACATCGAGTTGGCGGCCGGCCCAAGTACCACTGCCGCCCCCGGCTGGGCCTGTGTGACCAGCGCGGACGGCCAAGATTCACCGCCAACCGACTACGAACCGCCAGGTCGGTTGGCCCTTCAAGACGTGTGGCATTCGGTGGTTCACCGCCGTCCGCCACCGAGCGGCCTGCACGGCCACCGGAGAGCTTTCTCCTTGGCTTACGATGCGCCGCTGCTCACCCAGAACCCCACCCCGATCCGGGCGTGGGCAGGCAGTTGAACACTCCAACGGGAGGAAGAACCACTATGAGGACACATTTGAGGCATCGCGCCACCGGCCGTCTTGTGGCTGGTGCCGCCGCTCTCGCCTTGATCGGCCTTGGGCTTTCGGCCTGCAACACTTCGGACGATGCCACCACGGACACGCCCGATGAGAGCACGAGCGAAGCGACGGACCAACAGACCGATACCAACGAGAATACGGATGAAGCCGATGACGCCCAGACTGGCGAGGCCGTCACCCTTGAATTCTGGGATATGGCCTGGGGACCTGCCGAGACCTATCCCGCCGCCGCTGAGGCCCTGGTTGACCAGTTTGAGGCCGAGAATCCGGGCATAACCGTCAACTACACGCAGAAGACTTGGGACAACTGGTATCAGACGTTCGCTCAGGCGGTAGGCGCCGATTCCGCACCCGATGTCTCCACGGGCGGCGGTTTCCAGCCGTTCGGTCTGCAGGCCGATGCCGACGCGATTCTGCCGCTGAATCCATTGATTGAGCAATGGCAGTCGGACGGCACCGCCGACGATTTCACTGAGGGCATGCTCGATTACTACCTGGACGCCGACGGTAACTACCTCGCCGTGCCGTGGGCCACCGATATTCGCGTGTGGTTCTATCGGACCGATGTCCTTGAGGCAGCGGGTGTGGATGTTCCCACCACGTGGGAAGAGTTCGCGGCTGCGTGCGATACCGTTCACCAAGCCGATTCCTCCATCTACGGTGTGGCCGATGGCGGCACACCCCACTGGACGTTCGCGCAGGGTATTGCGTTTGGTTCTGGCATGTTCGACGAAGAGGGCAACGCGGCCATCAATTCTCCGCGTGAGCTGGAAGCCCTCGAATACATCGCCTCCATGGGCGAGGGCGGCAGCGGCTGCATCAACCCAACTGCCACTACCTTCACCCAGGATGAGGCCATCGAGATGTTCAACCAGGGCCAAGCCGCGTTTGTGATGGACTCCCCGTCCATCGCGCCGCGCTTGTCCGATGAGTCCCTCGACGTAGTCAAAGTCCTCGATCCGCCTGCGGACGATCAGGGCAACAAGCTGGGCGTGTACTTCGTGAACGGCATCATGGGCTACAACTCCACTGAGCACCCCGACGAGGTCATGAAGTTCATCTCGTTCTGGTCTGAGCATGGCCGCGATCTGTTCCTGGGTGGCGCCTCCGGCGTCTCCCCGCGTACATCCATCGATTCCGATCCGATGTTCGACGATGCTCCGCTGTACCGCGAGGCCGCCGAGAAGTGGGGAGCCCCCGTGGGTCAACCCCTGTATGCGCTGGCGTCCTTCGGTTTCGCTGCCTTGAACACCATCGATGGCGATACGACCATGTTGGATCTCGAACGGACCTTGTTCTCGGGCGGTGACGTGGCTGGCGCCGCGGACACAGCTCAAGAGAAAGTCCAGCAGTTTGTGGACGAGGGCCGCTAGAAGCGGTAGAACTCTTGAGTGAGTTCATGACAGCTTGACCCCAAGGGCGGCGCGCCACGAACAGACGCGCCGCCCTTGGGCTTGGGATTCATCGACAAAGGAGCCGAGACATGACTGCCGCCGTGGCTACCGCCGCG
This sequence comes from Bifidobacteriaceae bacterium, assembly GCA_031268115.1. Classification (GTDB taxonomy): domain Bacteria; phylum Actinomycetota; class Actinomycetes; order Actinomycetales; family WQXJ01; genus JAIRRT01. Next base: position 9,800 of record JAIRXV010000025.1, on the reverse strand, counting down.
CCGCCCGCACCTCGGCGGCGCCGCCGCCGCACCACAGATATGCAGACACGCCGGGACCGGTTGCTGTCTGTCAACTTAGCGTTGCCGTCCATCTTGCTGCTGGGTGCCGCACAGCTCTACCCCCTCGTCCAGGGAATCCTGTACAGCTTCCAGAAGGGCAAGACCACCAACCCGTCGCAGGGTTGGGTCGGTTTGCGGAACTACGAGACAGTGTTCAACTCGTCCGATTTTTGGGGAGCTGTCCGGTTCTCGGTGGTGTTCGCAATCGGCGCTGTGGTGGTGTCCTACCTGCTGGGCCTGGGCCTGGCGCTGCTGCTGGTGCGAGACATACCCATGCGGGGGTTCCTGCGAGTCGGATTCATTGTGCCTTGGGTGATCCCGGGTATCGTCGCCATGACGTCGTGGCGATGGATGATGCAGGATCAGAACGGTGCGGTCAACATCGTTCTGGGCTGGTTCGGCGTCGATCCGATCTTCTTCTTCAACGATCCGAAGTGGGCGGCGGTTGCGACCATCGTGGTCAAGGCGTGGCGGTCTTTCCCGTTCATGCTGGTCTCGCTGATGGCCACGCTCCAGTCTTTGGACGATGTGCTAAACGAGGCGGCGGTGATAGACGGTGCCAACAAGTGGCAGACTTTCTGGCACATCACGTTCCCGCAGATTGTGCCCATGTCCGCCATCCTGTGGGTCTTGATGACCATATGGTCTGTGAACGACTACGAGACGCCGTACCTCTTGACTCTCGGCGCTAAGACGACCCGCAACTTGATGATCTACTCGTTTGACGAGGGCATCTACCATCAACTTGGGGTGGGCTCGGCATCGGCGGTGATTACCCTAAGTGTCTTGGGGGTACTCGCGTACTTCATGCTTAAGCTCCAGAAGAAGGCGGCGGAACAATGAGGCATGGCAGCGTGCGCAAGCGGATTGGCGCCTGGGTGTTGGCGATCGCACTGCTTATTGGGATGCTCGTCACGAACGTCCCTCTGATTCTCACCGCCATCAACTCCTTCAGGCCGTCGCGGGACATTCTGTCCTCGGGCGCCACCCTATGGCCACAGGATGTGTCCTGGACCAACTATGCCACCGTGGCCGGGAAGACCGATTACTTTCTCTACCTACGCAACTCAGTTGTAATCGCGATCATAACCACAGCGATCACTCTGGTGGCGGCCGGATTTGCCGGATATTCGATCTCTCGATACCGAACCCGGGTCAACACCGTGTATTCCTCGGCGCTGATGGCCTTTCAGCTCTTCCCAATCATCCTGTCCGTCATTCCACTGTTTGTCACGTTCCGTAAACTCGGACTGATGAATACGCCCGTGCCGGTAACGATCCTGTATATAGTCATGTCGCTGCCGTTCTGCACGTGGATGTTCAAGGGGTTCTTCGATTCGATCCCCCGGGAATTAGAGGAGGCCGCCCGTATCGATGGCTGCTCATCGTTCCGGGCCATGATTTCCATCGTGATTCCGTTGGCGGGCCCAGGCGCGGCCGCAGTGGCCATCTTTGCGTTCCTCCAGGCCTACAACGAATACATGGTGGCCTCGGCGTTCTTGCAGCAGCCCGCTTCGTTCACAGTGCCCATCGGCCTGCGCGGATTCATGCAGCAGAACACCACGGACTGGGGCCAAATGCTGGCCGCTTCAACCCTGGCGGCTTTGCCGCCGCTCATCATGTTCCTACTGGTGCAGAAATGGATGATCCGAGGAATGGCGGCCGGCGCGGTCAAAGGATAGAAGGGTTACGCCGTCCAATCAATAGATCTCGATCGGCGGGACACAGCGGAAAGCAGTCGTCGGCCGGCTTTCAATGAGGCAGGAGAAGGAAGTCGGCCGCAGCGATCCCAAAGGCGCGAACTGAGCCACGGCAGGCCGCAGCGGGTTGTCACGTCGCCTTGTAGTTGGTTTTCGCTGTGGCTTTCGCGGCCTTCGTGTTGCCCGCGAAGGTGGCCGTCACCTTGTATTTGCCTTTCGGTAGCTTCGGTAGTTTGACCGTGGCCTTGCCTTTGGCTTTGGACTTGAGGGTTACAGTTTTGGCGGACTTGCCGGACCACTTGACTTTGACCGTCTTCTTGCCCACGGTCTTGGTCAACGTCAGCTTCACTTTCCCGGTCGCGGCCCCGGGTTTCGGTACCTTGAGTGTGACCACAACCGATTTCGCCTTGATCTTGGCGGTGACCTTCGCGGTCAGCTTGACCGTGACGGCTTTGATCGTCCGGGACTGACCCAGTTCGGGAATGGTGACGATGGCGGAGATCTTGGCTCCGGCATCGGCGGCGGTGATCTTATAGGTGGGTCCTGTTGCCCCAGCGATGGGTTTGCCGTTGCGGTACCACTGATACGTAGCCGTCCACCCCGCCGGTAGGCCCCCGATGGTGAGGTTCTTGCCGGTTGCGACCGTGGTGGGCTGAGCGATGGTCAACGGAGCCGCAGCGAAACCGTCAGCACTGGGCGGCTGTGTCCCGGGCGGCGCTGCTGCTGGGGGTTGCGTGCCGGGAGGTTGGGTGCTGTCGGGTGGGGCGGGGTCTGAGGCGGGCGCGGTCACAACCACAGGTTGGGATGTCCGCGTGGTCTTGTGATAGCCGAGCGTCCGGGCCGTGACCTGGACCGTGAGCGCGGCGCCCACCTGCGCCGAGGTCGGTGTGTACGTCGCGGCAGTAGCACCGTCGATGGGCTTACCTGCGGCGAACCACCGGTACGTGACCGTGTTCGGGGCGGGCGACCAGGTTCCCAGCTCCGCAGTGTGCGCCACGCCTGCGGTCCCGCCACCCGCGATGGTGGGGCTCGGAGCGGCCGCGAACTCAGGCGGCGCGAAGATCTGGGTGATCGCCGCGGGTGTCGACTGGGTGTCGACCACACCCAAACCCAGGGGCAGATGGTATTCGTCGGAAACGTAGCCCCATGATCGGATAGTGCCGGTGCTGGTCAACGCTAGGCCGTAGGACTGGTTCGCGGCCGCTTTAACGATGGTCCACTCCGGAGACGCCAGGGCGGGATTGTGCATGAACGACGTTAGATTGGCCACCTTGCTTAGCCGGCCCTCACCCATGCCGAGTTCCCCATCGTGGGTCCGCCCGGTGGCGTAGACCCAGTTTGGGCCGACCGCGAAAGAGGTGTTCGTGCCAGCGGCAACTTGGGTCGCGCCAGTCGGGACGGACACCGCTCTCGGCGAGAGCACTTCAATGTCGTCCGATCCGAGTCCTAGCTGACCATCGATGTTCGAGCCAAGAGCGTTGATGATCCCGGTGGCCGTGATGGCGAACGAGTAACCCCGGCCGGCCGAGATTGCCTTCACGGGCGTGGTCAGCGCGGCCACCCGCGTGGGCGAACTCCGGGCGGTGGCGTCCCCCAATCCGAGCGCACCCCGCGTGTTCGAGCCCCACGCCCAGACCTCGCCCTTTTCATTCAAGGCCAGCGAGTGCCTCCAACCGGCGGCCACGGCCTTGACCTGGCTCAGGCCAGGCAGCCTGGTCGGGACTAAGACATCATCGCCGGAAGCGTTCACTTGATGGTCGACGTTGATGCCCCAACCCCAGACCGATCCGTCCGCCGCCACAGCCAGCATGTGGGTGCCGGTTCCTTCAATCGCCGTGATGACGGGAAGGCCGGGTACTCGGGTGGGATTCGGCCGGGTGGCCCTATCCTTCTGGCCCAGTTGACCGTGGGCGTTGCCTCCCCACGTGTAGACCTGGCCCGTATCGGTCAGGGCAGCGGACCAGCCCGAGGCGGCTCGCACGGCCACCTCGTCCCACAGGCCTGAGACGGCTCGCACGGCCACCACATCCGTCATTCCCGGAACTGCGACCGGGCGCGAATAGGCGGTCTCGGTGCTGTCCACGGTCCCCAACCCGAGTTCTCCCTTGGAGTTACTGCCCCACGCATACACTTGGCCGTCATCGGTCACCGCCAGAGCGTGGGTGGTTCCAGCGGAGATGTCAACGAACTTCACGGTCGAGGCCGACGCCGCGATCCTGTCGGGCAGGGCGGCGTCGGGATCGCCCGCAGACGCGGGCAGGGCTGTGGCGCCCGCCAAGGCGAGGCACACGGCAAGGGGGACGAGCGTTCGTCGAATCAACATGGGGTGGGCTCCTTCGTCGGTTGGCTCAGATCGGGATTGACCCCGATAGCGGTCTGCACATCGCATTTGCCCTCAAATGCGGTTAGAAGGGTCAAAACGGCATCGTTCGCGGTTTGACGCCGTCAAACACTCAGCGTGGACCTTTGAGCGCCATTCTGCACGGGGGGGCGGGTAAATGCAACTCTGGTTGGCGGAGGAGCCTGTTTACCAGTGCTATCGAGCACATGGCTCACCGATGCTGTCGGGGCCGGGCGTTGAGTGTCAGACCCGCCCGAGAGTCTCGCACCCCAGGTCGCCTACACCACCCCGTCTGGGTTGAGCGGGTTGACCTCCAGGAGCGCGAACGCTGCCCAGGCGGTGGCGCCCAGGTGCGCGCGGTGGGGGTAGAGCCACGGCTGATCGATGCCCGAGACCATGAAACCCGTGGTCAGGCCGTCATGATCCGCGGCGGGAAGCGATCCGTCCGGCAAGGCGTGCGCGTCGAGACAGGCCACGGCCTCCGCGCGGCGCGCGCCCTCCCCCAACACGGTCCACACCACCGCCATCTGGGCGGTGCCCTCCAGCCAGATGCCGTCGCGGTCCGTGTTGAAATCCACCCCGCAGTCCACGCCAAACTCTGTCCCGACCTGGTCCATGAGCGCCCGCGCCCCATCGGCGCCCCCGGGCAGGCCCGCCGGCCCCAGCGCCAAGACCGTCCAGGTTTGGGCGTCGAGTGGAACCACCTCACGGTTGGGTGTGGCGGAGTCCGCGAGCGTGCCGGTGGCGTAGAAGGGACCGGCTTGGTCCGCCATCGTCCGCACAAAAGCGCGGGCGTGCTCGGCGCCGGCCGCGTACGCCTCGCTCGCTGCTGGGTCTCCTGCGCAGGCAGCGGCAAGGCCCTCGAAGGCCGCCACCAAATCCACGTTGTGTTCGGTCGATGCGTAGGTGACTTGGGTTTGGGCGTCGTCGAAGCCCTCCCAACCGCCGGTGAAACCGGTCGCGGACTTCAGCGTCAGCACCAGATCGCCCAAGTCGCGTGCCGCCTGGAGGTAATCGGCGCGGTCCGGGGCGTGGCGGTAGACATCCAGCAGCGCGAGGATGGTCCACGCCATGTTGCCGGTGGACGTCGAATCGGCGTAGAAGTCCTCGAACCATGTGCCGGCATCGGCGTCCCAGAAGCCCGGCATTCGCGCGAACGGTTCGCCTGCGGCGGAGAACCATCCCGGGGCCGATGCCGGCCCACCGGCCGCGTAGGCATTGCGGATGCGGCCGTCGGTGAAGGCGCGATCATGGCGTTGCACCCAGGTCAGGGCGTCGGCGATTTGGCGGGCACGGTCGTGGAGGCCGGCCTGGGAGAGCGCGATGGCGGCCGCAGCGTTGTCGTAGGTGTAGGCGAACCCGTTGATGAACGCGTCGGGGCTGTCGACGGCGGCCGGGGCGTATGAGCGCAGGAGCATCGGGTTCAGGCGGGGAGAGTCGAACTCGAAGCGCACCTCGTCCACGAAGAACACGACCTCCTCGGCGCCCGGGTTGGCCCAGCCAGCGGCCACCCACTCGAACCCGCACGCGATCCGGCTCAGGTCCAGGCCATCCAGGTCCAGGGAGAATTGCTGCCACTCGGCGGTCAGGAGGACGGGCATCGCGATCCGCGGGCTCGAATCCGGGTAGGGCGCCTCGGGGATCCCCTCCTCGGAATAGCCCAGGCCAGCCGTCCCGAACTCGACGGTCTCCCCGCCCTGCTCACCCCGCGCCCACCACGTCAGGCGAGTGGCGCCCGTGAGGTCGTGACCGGCATCGTGCATCCCAAAATCCGCAACCGGCGTCGTCTCGCCCGCGGGCAGCGCGCCGGTCAGGAACATGTAGCCAGCCCAGTCGTATTGGGTGAGGTCCACGCGCGCCTCGATGGCGGTGTCGCCGGTGTGGCCCGGGGCGTCCTCGCGCAGCGAATCGGGCGGGACGGTCCCCTCGGGTGCGCCCATGAACGCCCGCTGGGTGAAGGCGCCCGAGCCGTCGCCGGCCTCATCGAACACGTATAGCGCCTGGTCTAAGCGCGCGAGGGAGTCCGCGATGAACTCGACGGGGGCGGGCGTTGGCGGGGTTGGGGTGAGGGTTGGGGTTGGCGGGGTTGGGGTGGGGGCGGACTTGGGAGCTGAGTCTGCGGAAGGTGAGGGCGCCATCGTGCGCGATGTCGTAGACGTTGGCGAATCCGGTTTCGGAGCCTCAGCGCAGCCCGCGCCAGCCAGCACGATGGCGGCCGCTATGGCGATGGCGCGTACGGCAGCGGGTGGCGTGGCGTACGGGGGTGTTGGGGCGGGCGCCGAGGGGGTGGGCGCGGCGGTGGTGAGATCCCGGTGGGGGTGGATGGCCATTGTCGGTCTCCTTTCGTGTGTAGGAGTTCGCTCCCTCGGTTGTTAGTAGGGATTGCCGGCCGGCGGGAGAAACGGTCCTGGTGTGATTCCTTTGGATGACATCAAATGGGCGCAAGGGTATCGGAATCAGATTGGCGCGAGGCGACGGCCGGAGGTCGGGGGTCGGGGGTCGGAGGTTGGAGGCGCGAGGTGACGGTCGGAGGCGCGAGGTGACGGTCGGAGGTCGGCGGTTCCCTCCCCACTACCATCGCGCCTGGTCGGGCCGGTGCTCCTCTTATCTGAAAGGACTGAGGGTGTCGCTGCTGCTTCTGGCTACAGGGTTCCTCTTCCCCGGCACCGAGAAAAAGGCGGGGCGACAAGGTTCTTGGCTACTGAGCGTCCGTTCCGCCAGACGATGCTGCCCGTTTCCGGCGGACGGGCGCCGCGCCAGATCGAAGTGGCCCGCTGCCTCGCGTCCAGCGTGTAGATGGGACGCGATTGGTAACATAATCCCATGAAAGCGACAATTGATTCGGGTGGCCGAGTGCTGATACCCAAGGCTCTGCGATCGGCCACAGGCCTGGAGGCGGGCTGCGAAGTCGACATATCCGCCCATGGCGGCGGCCTGCAGGTTATTCCCGGTGGTAGAAGCGCCAGCCTTGTCGAGGAAAGGGGCCGCCTGGTCATCGCTGGAACCACCGCCGTGACCGACGCCGTCATCTACGCGTTGGCGGAGGCCGGGCGCAAGTGAGCACCGCGACGATCGCGGTCGACACATCACTGGCGGTTCCCTTGTTGGCGCAGACCCATCCCTTGCACAACCAGGTGGTCGATTGGGCGGAAGGACGCGCTCTGTACCTGAGCGGCCATGCCGCGGTCGAGGTCTTTTCGGTCCTGACCCGGCTGCCAGGAGACATGCGGCTGCTCCCAGAGCAGGCGGCGACGGTGATCGGCCGCGGGTTCAATGGCGTGCTGGCCCTCCCGGCCAACGTGAGCGCGACGGTCCACATTGAGTTTGCGCGGGCCGGGATCGCTGGCGGCATGGCCTATGACGCACTCGTGGCCCTGGCGGCGCGAGCACATCACACGCCGCTGGCCACCCGCGACAAACGAGCCCAGCCGACCTATTTTGCGGTAGGAGCCGAGGTCTGCCTAGTGGCGTTGTAAGTCCCGCCCGGGGAGTCCCCCTTCCCGGGGCCGTGGGGCTTCGGCGACATTTGCGCCTGCCCCGGCCTTGAGGCCCGTGGTCGTCGGCCTCTGACGCTGGGTACGCTCACCGTGCTCGGTGGTTGTGAGCCACAACTGGAGGCCCGCATCGCCGCGGCCCTGAACGTGCGCCTCAAACGCCGGCAGGTCGCCAACGCGTGTCCTGCACGCGTCTGTCCACTGCGGGTTCCCCAGAGCCCTCAAGCCGTTTGCGTGGCCAAGACAGTATTCGCCCAACGCGGAGTGGCGTCTGCCGTGTCCTGACGTTAGGCCGGCTCGCACCTCGCTGGGCGAACCACGACAGCTCTACCATCACAGCGCCGTGCCTGCTGGCCATCAGCCCTGCGAGCGAACTGATAGGCGGCGAAGGCCCCCGGAGGTCGAAGGTTCAAATCCTCCTCCCGGCCACTATCACGCCTGGCCAGGCCGGTATTCGTCTCGTCTGAGGACGGGTTATAGGCCAGAATGTGTGCTTTTTCTGGGCGTGTCGCGGGCGGTTTTCGGCTGGTTTGACGGTTCTGGCTTGGTCAGAATGGTGGCAGTGCGTCCAGGGTTGGTAGCGTGTTGACGGCGTTTGGCGGTTCGTGGTCTTCGGTGTCGGGCGGCCCGTGTTCGTAGGTGTCGCAGAGCCAGGGTTCGGGGTCGTACATTTGCTTGGCGGCTCCGGTGTTGGAGATGCCGACGAGGCGGGCTATGTGTTCCCAGTCGCGTTGTTCGCGGGGTATCTCAAGGATCGCCTCGGTGGCGGCCCAGTGGGCGTGGACCTTGATCTCGGCTAGCAGCTTGACCTTCTCCAGAGGCGTGGAGGCGTCGCGGGCTGCGGTGGCCAGCTTGTGGACTGTTTCGGTTTCGCTCATGGGGAGTTCCTTTCTAGTTGGTTTGATCGTGCTCGCCGGGGGCGTCCGGCGCGAGGGTGGGGTCGGTTTATGGGTGGGATCTCCCGGCCCATCCTTTGCGGTCCCACAGGCCTTCTTCAGCTGTGGCGTGGGTGTCGTAAAGAGCGGGGCGGCCGTTGTCTTCGGGGTCGGACGTGGGAGGCGGCGCGATCTGCCAATGCGCGGGTTTGGCCAGACTCCAGGGGTCTTTACGGCCGGGCGAGTTGAGGTAGCACCACCATTCGACGGCGCGGCGTTGATGTGCGGGTCGCATGCCCCGGTGATGGCGCATGACAAGGCGTAGTTGGGCGTTGACTCCGCCTTCGATCGGGTTGGTGGTCGAGGCGATACCGAGGGCGTCGAACTGTTCATCGAGGTAGGTGAACAGCACGTTTTGTCTTATCAGACGGGCGAGCAGGTGGTAGGCGGACCGGAGCCGGTGGTGGGTGTACCACCAAGTCTGTTTCGGTTTGACCCATTTCGGGACGTCCGCGTCGAGGGTTTGTGCGCGGGTGGTCTTCTCGTTGATGTGTTCCCCGTAGGTCTGGTGCCAGTCGTTGAGCAGGCCCAGCCATTTGGCGGCTTGGTCCCTGGTGGTGATGCCGGTCAGCTTCATGCCCAGGCCCCACAACGCTTTCCCGCCGTCGGTGCGCGGATGGGAGGTCAGGTATTTGCGGAGGTTGCGTTGGACGTGCACGAGGCAGCGTTGGACCCTGACGCCGGGCCAGGCCACCGTAATGGCGGCCTTCGCGCCGGCCCCGCCGTCCATGACAACTACCTTGGGTTCCGGGATGCGGCAGAACAGCGCTTCCCAGGCGGTTTGGTTCTCCGACCCGGCCCACTGCAACGCGATTGGTTTGCCGCCCACCGAAGCGATCAGGGCGCACAGACCCGCCACGTAGATCCCGTCAACTTGGACCTGGTCGTAGATCTCGCCGGTCGGCGCGATGGCTGGGTCGATGTTCCAGCACCAGGCGGTGTCCCGGCGGAACGCCCGCCCCGAGGACGTGGCGTGTTCGCCTTGGGAGTCCTTGCCCATCAGCCAGGACACAAAGCCCGTCAACTGGTTCCTACGCGCCACATCCGGGCGTTGCCTGGTAGTCGAGGCCCCGCAGCCGGTGCACCGCCATCTTGTCCTGCCCGCGCTGGTCGTGCCGTTCTTCCTAAGCCCGGAGCCGCATATCCCACACTCGGGGTGTTGTCCACTAATAGCCACAGCTATGGGATTCAACCCATAAACAGACCCTCAAAACCATACCCCACCAGGACCTACACCCCAAACCCACGCACACATCCTGGCCTATAACCC
>JAIRXV010000015.1 GCA_031268115.1 Bifidobacteriaceae bacterium | reverse complement strand
TATCGCCTTGGCCAGCAATCCGCTCAGCGCCGATGAGAACAATCCAATGGATTCAATGGAGGCGTACAGCGAGGGGATGGCCGACCTGTTCGTCCAAAGGGCGACCTTGTGCCAGTGAGGTCGTGGCAGCGTGTCGTGGCCTATTCGGCGCTCACCTTTGCGGCCGCGTTCGCCGCGGTCTCGTGTGCGCAGCAAGTCAACATCGATGAAGACGGGAAGGCTTTCGATCAGGCCGCCTATTGCGAGGCGATGAACACGTCGGCCGAGATGATCGACGTTGAGGCAATGGGTGACGGGGACGCCGAGGCATACGACCGGGCCGGCGAGACCTACGAGCGTCTCGCCGGCCTCGCCCCCGACGAGCTGGCCTACGAGTGGCGCGTCATCATTTCTGGCATGGACGCGATGATTCGCGAAGCAAACGGCGAGGAAGCGGCAACCGACGAGGAGGCCACCGAGTTCCGCAACGCCTATCAGACGGTTTATTCGGACTACACTGAGCACTGCGCCCAGTGAGGTCCCCCATCTCTGGGTCCACAAAACTCGGACGATGCCGGCCCAACAGTCCAGTCACTGCGCGTCCGGCCCAGTAGAGTCACTAGACATGCCATCGCCCAACCCGCAACGTGTCTTGTCCCTGTCGTGCCCCGATGCTCCGGGGATCGTCCACGCCGTCTCTGGCGCCATTGCCCGCGCGGGCGGCAACATCGTTGAGTCTCAGCAGTTCGGAGACCCATCTTCGGGCCGATTCTTCATGCGGGTCCAGATGGAAGCGGTTCTGGACGGCCATTCGCTCGGCACCGCAATTTCAGATGTCGCCGCAGACTTTGCGATGGACTGGAACCTCGACACTGTTGGAAGGCCCACACGCACTCTCATCATGGTGTCGAAAGCCCCGCATTGCCTCCATGACCTGTTGTACCGCCGCTCTCAGGAGCACCTTCCAATCGACGTGGCGGCCGTGGTCTCCAACCACACCGACCTGGCAGAGGTCGCCGCCTTCTACTCGGTCCCCTTCCATCATCTGCCAGTGACCCCCGAAACAAGGGGAGCTTCCGAGGAAATGCTGTTGGCTTTGATCCGAAGCCTCGATGTGGAGCTTGTGGTGCTCGCCCGCTACATGCAGATCCTCTCTGCGAGGGTCTGTGACGCTTTGCCGGGACGAGTCATAAACATCCACCACTCATTCCTGCCGAGTTTCAAGGGCGCGCGTCCCTATGTCCAGGCCTATCGCAGGGGTGTCAAGCTAATTGGCGCCACCGCCCACTATGTCACGACGAATCTAGACGAAGGGCCGATCATCGAGCAGGACGTGGAACGGGTAACCCACGCCGATCACGCCGCCGAACTCGTCGCACTGGGCGAGGACGTGGAACGTCGAGCATTGGCGCGCGCCGTGCGATGGCACGCCGAACACCGCATCTTGATCAACGATGGGCGAACCGTGGTGTTCCGTTAGGACAGCACTCGCAGGTGCCGCCCTAACGGAGAGTCTCCACTCAGGGGAGAGTGCTGGCAAACGCCCCCTACCAACTGTGTCGGTAGGTCCAGCGCTTCTTTGGCTTCCTAGCCTTTCACCGAGCCAGACATCAACCCACCTACGAAGTACTTGCCCAGGAAGATGTAGACGATCAGGGTAGGCAGCGACGCCAGCAACGCACCTGCCATCGCGGCACCATAGTTGGCGAGCATGGATCCTTGAGCGATCGTGTTCAAGGTGACCGTCACCGGCGCCTGTGACGCAGCATTGCCACCAAAATACACCGCAAATAGGTAGTCGTTCCACGCGGAGGTGAACTGCCAAATCAACACGACAACAAAGCTCGGTATGGAAATGGGCAGGACCACCCAAGCGTAAGTGCGCAGCATCCCAGCACCGTCCACACGCGACGCCTCGATGAGTTCCTGCGGAACCGATTCGTAGTAGTTGCGGAAGATCAACGTGGTGATCGGAATACCGTAGATCACGTGCAGCACGATCAGGCTCGGAATCCCGACACCCAAGTGCAGCGTTGTCTGCATGGACAACACCAGACGATACAGAGGCACCATCACCGCCTGGTAGGGAATGAACATCCCGAACAGCAGCAGAGTGAACACGATGTTCGAGTACGGGAAGCGCCACCTCGCCAGCACGAAGCCATTCATCGATCCGAGGAACGAGGAGATGATTGCCGCTGGCACTACCATCAGGGCTGTTCGCGCTAGAGCGGGAGCCACTGCGGGCAGACCAGGCGTGCCTTGCCATGCGCTCTTCCAGTTCTCCAAGGTCCACACTTGCGGCAGATCCCACGCCCGGACCGCTTGCGCGTCACCGATTCCCTTGAACGACGTGACAAGCAGCACGTAGACCGGAATCAGAACGACGATCAGGAAGAACAGAAGGATGATGAACCGGACGGGCCGGCCCCAGTCGAAACGCTTTCCGACTATCCGACCAGTGTCGCCGCTGCGCTGGGTGATAGAAGTGTCCACAGCCATCAGCGCTTATCCCCCCTCGCGGTATGGATGAGATAGGGGACGATCAGCACCAGGACCACGAGAAGCAAGATGATGCCCACAGCGGCCGCGTTGGCGAAGTTCCCTTCCGTCATCAAGTTGTACATATCCACAGCCGGCACCTTGGTGGGGTAGAACTTCGCCCCAGTGATCGCCATGATCAGATCGAACACCTTGAGCGACATGTGCCCCAAGATGATCAGAGCGGACAGTGCGACGGGGCTGAGCTGGGGGAAGATCACGTACCGGTAGAGCTTGAATTCGTTCGCCCCGTCAACCCGGGCCGCCTCGCGCAGTTCCGTTGGTATACCGCGGAAGCCTGCCAAGAACAGCGCCATGATGTAGCCGGACATCTGCCAAATGGCCGGGATCGCGACGGCGACTATGCCGAAGCTGATGTTGTTCGTCCACTTGTTCTCAAGGAAGTCGAGCCCCACCATCTGGAAGAGGCGGTTCAACCCGGTGGCTCGGTCTCCAACGTTGGAGTTCAGGAGCCAGCGCCAGACCACGCCCGCCGCGACGGAGCTAACGGCCATCGGGAACAAGAACACGGAACGGAACACGCCTTCGAACCTGGCCCGCTTGTCCAACAGCCAGGCCCACAGGAAGCCGAAGAACATGGCTCCAGTGATGAAGACCAGGGTGTAGAGGAGCAGGTTCTTCAGCGAATGCTGGAAATCGCCGTCTTTGAGTAGGTCGATGAAGTTCGTGAACCACACGAACGTGTGGGGCCGCGTGCCGGCGAACTGTGGGTTGGTGTAGATGTCCGTCATCGACGTCTGGGCCGAGGAGAAAATCAAGACGTAGACGAAAAGACCGATTAGGAAGAGGGAGGGCGAGATAAGGAGGATGGGCGGCCCGTAGCGCTTCAGTTTCCGCATGGCTGCTGGGGTTCCGTTTCGAAGGTTGTCATTTCGCGTGGAAGCGGTCCCGCGCGAGCGCCGCTCGCGCGGGACCGCTGAACCGTAACGATCTATCTCAGACCGTTACAGATCCTAGCCGTCCTAGCCTGCGTAGGCCGCAGCCAGCTCGGACTGGAAGGTTTCCAGGTCGGTCGAGCCCGATGTGGTGAACTTCGACACGGCGTCGTTCGTGGCGTTGCCTTGCTGGATCGTAGCGGCGGCACCGTGCTGGATGGAGCCGACAATCGCGTCAGTCGCGAAGGACTGGGCGGCCTGCTGCTGATAATCCGAGAAGCCAAGCGCGGCCAAGTCGAGATCGGTGCGAGCCGGGATGGAGCCCTTGACCTTGTTGAAGGCCTCTTGGCCGTCAGCGGACGAAATCACGTCAAGCCATGCCTTGGCGCCATCGGGATGCGGGGCACCCTGAGCCAGCGAGAAGGAGTCGGCGAGGAAGTCGTACACACCGTCTGTACCCGGAGCCGGCGCCCAAACATAGTCGGTGCCGTCAACGAGGCCGGTGGAATCGAGCAGCGCCGGTACCCAGTCGCCCATGACGTTGAAGACAGCGGTCCCGTCGACAACCATCTGCGAGGCGGGCTCCCAGTCGTACTGATCGCGATCGTCGTTGGTGAAGCCAATGAGGGTGCCGAACTTCTCCAATGCGCCGCCAACCTCAGAGCCGGCCCAGTCGGTGGTGCCGTCAAAGAGGCCGAGGTAAGCCTCGGGGCCGAGTTCCGCAATGAGAACGCACTCAAGGAGGTGAACCTGGGTCCACGTGCCGCCGATGGACAGCGGGATCAGATCGGTGCTGTCCTGAATCTTCTGCAGATCCGCAATGAAATCATCGACGCTCGCATACGTTGTCGCCTGCGGATCGATCCCGGCCTGCTCCAGCGCTGGGACCGACGCCCACAGCACGTTGGCGCGGTGCACGTTCGACGGAATCGTGTAGATCTTGCCGTCCTGAGTCAGCATGTCGAGGAGGTCCTGCGGGAAGACGTCGGTCAGACCGAACTCTTCGTAAAGGGCGGAGACATCTGTGACCTGGCCGGCATCGATGTAGTCCTGGGCTTCCTTGCCTGCGTGGACCTGGAAGGAGTCCGGCGGTTGGTTGGCCTGTAGGCGGGTCTGGAGCAGTTCTTTCGCGGAGCCGCCGCCGCCGGTGACGCCACCGTTGATGAAGTTGACATCGGGGTACTTGGCCGCCAGGACACCCTGAAGGGCCTCAAGGCCGAGCGCTTCCGAACCGGCCGTCCACCAAGTGAAGACCTCTACGTCACCGGAGACATCGCTGCCGCCGGCTTCTGTGCTGTCATCGGGTGTCTCCGCCTCATCGGTGGCCGCAGCGGTGGTCTCTTCGGGAGTATTTTCCGCGCCAGTCGATGTGTCGTCGCTCGGTTCATTGCTGGTGCCGCAGCCCGCGAGAGCGAGACCGACAGCCGCCAGGATGGCGAATGGGGTAAAACGTCGCATCAGGTGATCCTTCCGCAGTTCGTGTTGTGACTATCTGAGGGACACGCGCCCCCAGACGAGTGGTGTTTGCCGGAACCCATCGAAGGGCCGGCTCCGGCGGACTGGGCCAGGTGCCACATCGCGGACCTGCCCAACCGGGTGTCATTCTCTGAGACAAAATGAGACTTAGATGCCGCTCGCAGGGTTCCCCCAAACCGGGCATCGTCGGACCCACCCGCCATACTGTGCCGGGTCTGTACGCCCGAGTGCAAGAGGTGAAGGCCACACGTAACCAAATCGTGATCCACCCGTCAGGACTTGAATGCACGTTCGACTAGTTGCGATCACGTTCGAACTCGGCGGCTCGGGGCCGTTCAGGTGAGCGTCGACAGGGCCAACGTGAGTGCCCCGTATACCTCTGAGCGCGGTTCGTTTCGAGCGGCCACGATCTTGACGGCTCGAACCGCGGCGGGCATCGCACGGCGGTGCAGCTCAGCGCGTACCGGTTCGAGCAGCAGGTCCCCGACCACCGTAATCGGTCCGCCAAGCGCGACCACTGCCGGGTTGCACAGGCTGGCAAGCTGCGCCACGGCGACGCCGACGAGGCGCCCCAAGTCCTCTATCAGGCGACCGGCCGCGCGGTCGCCGGCCTGCGCCAACGTCACCCAGTCGGCCCCTCC
>JAIRXV010000458.1 GCA_031268115.1 Bifidobacteriaceae bacterium | reverse complement strand
GTCACCGCCTCGTCAACAACCGCGAAAGCCTCTGGACTCAACTCAATCCCACTCACCCCACCAGCGTCCCACACCACACACAGTCCGTCGGCTCTCCCGTAGCATCGCACGCTCAGGTTTCAGCGGTACTGCCTACTTTCGGTCGCCTAAGTCGTCCAGTTCGCCTACCCGATGAAGCATCACCTGGTTGGTCGATCCGGCGACGCCCAGCGGCGCACCCGATACGACCACGATCAGATCGTCGCGTCGCGCCAGGCCAGCGGCGCGTAAGGCGTTATCCGCTTCCAGGATCATCTCGTCCGTGTTGTCCACCACCCTCACACCAAGCGGCACCACACCCCACGACAACGCCAGTTCCTGTCTGACCCGTTCGTTCGGCGTGAGTGCTAGCAGCGGTATGGCCGAACGGATCCGGGCCATCCGACGGGCCGTTTCCCCTGTTTCGGTGAAGGTGACCAGGTATTTCGCGTTCAAAGTGTCACCGATCTGGGCGGCGGCGCGTGTCAGCACGCCAGCGCGGGTGTGCGGCGCCGCCACGAGCGGCGCCATCCGCGCCCGACCGCGCGTCTCGGTCGCCTCGATTATCCGCACCATCGTGGTAACGGCATCCACGGGGTACTCCCCCACTGAGGTCTCGCCCGACAGCATGACCGCATCCGCGCCATCGAGCACCGCGTTGGCGCAATCCGAGGCCTCCGCCCGCGTCGGCCGGGCCGACTTGATCATCGACTCAAGTACTTGCGTCGCCACTATCACGGGTTTCGCGTGGCGCCGCGCCAGGTCGATGGCGTACTTCTGGACCAGCGGTACATCTTCCAAGGGCAATTCCACTCCGAGATCGCCTCGCGCCACCATAATGCCGTCGAAGGCTCGCACGATTTGGACGAGATGGTCCACGGCCTGAGGTTTTTCGATCTTGGCGATCACGGGCGCCACCACGCCCACTTCGTCCATGATCGCCCGCACATCGCGGTAGTCGGCTTCGGACCTCACGAACGAAAGTGCGATTAGGTCCACGCCGAGGTGTAGCGCCCAACGCAGATCGGCCTCATCCTTGGCGGACAGTGCGGGCACAGATACGGCCACACCGGGGAGGTTTATGCCCTTGTGATCCGAGACTGGGCCGCCCACTTCCACCGTGGTAATCACGTCTGTAGGCGTCACGGCTTCGATTCGGAGGGCAATCTTGCCGTCGTCTATCAACATCGGATCGCCCACTCTGGCATCGGCGGGCAACCCCTTGTAGGTGGTGCTGGCTCGCTCAGCGGTCCCTATTACATCGTCGGTGGTGACGGCGAAAGTTCGCCCGCGCTTCAGTTTGACGGGTTTGGAGCTGGCGAACACACCCAAACGGATCTTCGGTCCTTGGAGATCGGCTAAGACCGCCACCGGCACCCCCCGCAGCTTTACAGGCTGCTCGGACTTGGTGGTATGCGGCCTCGTGGACGTCGTGGTCCCCGTGGGAGAGGTTGAGCCGGGCGACATTCATGCCCGCCGCGATCATCTCCTCGATCCGTTCCGGCGACTGCGTGGCTGGCCCCAACGTACAAACGATTTTCGCGCGCGGCATGGGCCCACCCTACGCGGTGGCCTCGGGCCCATTCAGGGACGCATGGACGATGCCGTCCCTCCCCAAACTGTGGACGGGTGAAGCGGGTTTGGTGGATCAGTCTCTTCAATCGGCCGACTCTTCGCCTGGGTCGGCTCCAGGCCGCGTTTGCGTGTGCTGGGGCTCTTGGGCCTCAAACAGGGCAATCGAGAGGCGGCTCAAGGCCTGGACGTTGTTTTCCAGGCCGTAGTAGTGCGCGATGTAGGCGCCTTCCAGCGCGCACAGCACGACAGCCAGTGCGGTCAACCCGCCAAGAGTCCATCCGCCCGTGGCCTGTGCGTTGACGAGATAGATGAGCAACCCTGTTACCGCGCCCACCAGTAGCGCGCCAAAGAAGAGGGTGACCATTAGGTGTATCAGCCGCTCGTGTTGGAAGTGGCGGGTCATCGTCTCATGGTGAGCGGCCAGGCGGTCCAGTCCTTCGCGATCACCGTCGAGTGCCTCCATCCGGGCTCGCACGAACCGCATGTGCTGCCGGATGTTCCGATTCACCCGTTCAGCCTAACGTCCGTTGCTTCAGCCGGGAGGGCGAGACCTACAACGAGATTGGCCGGGCATCTGCCCCGATGGGTGCCGGTAGATCCGTGCCGCCTTGGAGGTACGCGTCAACGGCCGCCGCGCACGAGCGGCCTTCCGCGATGGCCCACACGATCAGCGATTGTCCCCTGCCCGCGTCCCCCGCAACGAATACCCCCGGCGTGCTCGTTGAATACTCCGCGGTCCGTTCGAATGTTCCGCGGGCCGTCACGGGCAGCCGCAGCTGCTCGGTCGCCAGGGCCGCTTCCGGGCCGACGAATCCCATGGCGATGAACACGAGGTCGGCCGGCAGATCGCGTTCGGTGCCGGACACCGGAACGAACCGGCCGGCATCGTCCGGCTTGGCATCGGCTATCCGCAAGGCCTTCACATGACTTCTGCCCACAAACTTCACCGACGCGACGGCGTATTGCCGCGTTCCGCCCTCCTCGTGCGAAGTTGAGACCCGGTAGACCGCCGGATAGGTGGGCCAAGGGTGAGGGTCCGGGCGTTCGTCCGGTGGGCGCGGCAGAATCTCCAGCGACGTCACCGATTCGGCCCCCTGACGCAGGGCCGTGCCCACGCAGTCTGAGCCGGTGTCACCGCCGCCGATGACGATCACGTGTTTGCCCTCGGCCGTCACCTGGTCTGGTACGGTCGCTCCGCCAACGGCCCGGTTGGATTGGGCGAGGTACGGCTTGGCGAAGTGGATGCCAGCCAAGTCGCGGCCGGGCAGGGGCAGATCGCGCGGCAGCGTAGAGCCGATCGCGATCACCACGGCGTCATAGCGTTGGTGTAGGTCATCCCAGGCGATGTCGCGCCCAATCTCCACCGACGTGCGGAACCTGGTGCCTTCGACTTCCATTTGGGCTAGACGCCGGTCGATGTGCTCCTTGTCGAGCTTGAAATCTGGGATGCCGTAGCGCAGCAGTCCGCCGACTTTGTCGTCGCGTTCGTAGACCGCCACCGTGTGACCGGCCCGAGTGAGCTGCTGGGCGGCCGCCAGGCCGGCCGGACCGGAACCCACCACCGCGACCGTGTACCCAGTCAAGCGAGTCGGGATCTTGGGAGCGACCAATCCCCCGGCGAACGCTTGGTCGATTATCGAAACCTCGATGCTCTTAATGGTGACCGGCGGACGGGATATGCCAAGCACGCAGCCCGACTCGCACAGCGCGGGACAGACCCGGCCCGTAAACTCGGGGAAATTGTTGGTCGCGTGCAAGCGGTCCAACGCCTCGGCCCATTGGCCGCGCCACACGAGATCGTTCCATTCGGGACACAAGTTGCCTAGCGGGCAGGTGCGGTGACAGAACGGCACACCGCAATCCATGCAACGCCCGGCTTGGCGTTTCAGCATCACCGGGTCCGGTTCGAGTTCGGCATGGACTTCGCGGTAGTCCAACAGCCGCAACGAGACGGGCCGGTCGAGCGGGAGTTCGCGTTGAGGGACTTTGAGGAAACCTTCCGGGTCAGC
>JAIRXV010000454.1 GCA_031268115.1 Bifidobacteriaceae bacterium | reverse complement strand
CGATCACGATGGCCAAGGTGGCCAACAGGACCACCGCACGGTTGCGCAGGGACAGGCGGGCTAGGCGGAACACAATTCTCCCAAAGGTGTGGCGGAATCCGCGATGCGACAAAAATCAAGCGAAAGTCTATGGGCAGGCTAGGACATCGGAACAGGACACCTGGTCAGCGGGGGGTCTGTCACGGTGGCCTGGCATAGCGCCCGGCCTCCTAGGCCACGGCTGGCGTGCGAGCGCGATTCAGCACGGGGTCCCCCGGGCCAGCGGACGATGGCGCGCGGCAAAGTAGGCTTCTGCGGGCGGCGCGCAGAGCGCACCGTCCCTACCCGCAGACTTGAAGGAGACCGCGCTTCCATGATTTCCGCCACCGGCATCGAACTGCGCGCGGGAGCAGATCTGCTAGTGGCTGGGGCAGCCATGCGGGTTGGTCCGGGGGAACGAATCGGTTTGGTGGGTCGCAACGGGGCGGGCAAGACCACATTGACCCGAGTGTTGGCGGGGGAGGCCCAGCCCGCCGCCGGGCAGGTTCGACGCACCGGTGAGATCGGCTATCTGCCTCAGGATCCGCGCACCGGCAACCTGAACCAGGTCGCTTTGGCGCGCATTCTCTCGGCGCGTCAGCTCCATCGAATTGCGGCCGACATCCGCGCGGCTGAGAAGGCGATGGGTTCCTCCGATGAGGCCGCCGCGCTGGCGGCCGTGGAGCGTTACGCCAAGTTAGACGCCCAGTTCACGGCGCGAGGCGGTTACGGCGCGCAGAGCGAGGCCGCCCGGATCGCGGCGAACCTGGGCTTGGACGAGCGCGCCTTGGGCCAGGCTTTGGGCACTTTGTCGGGTGGGCAGCGCCGCCGTGTGGAGCTTGCCCGCATTCTGTTTTCCGATGCCGAAACTCTCCTCTTGGACGAACCCACTAACCACCTTGATGCGGATTCAGTTGTGTGGTTGCGGGATTTTCTGCGCGCGTACGATGGCGGTTTTGTGGTTATTTCCCACGATGTCGCCTTGTTGCGCGGCACAGTCAGTTCGGTGGCGTACCTGGATGCCTCCAGGCGTGTGCTTGACCATTACCGCATGGGCTGGGACGCGTACTTGGAAGCCCGCGAGGTGGATGAGCGTCGGCGCAAACGAGAACGGGCGAGCGCGGAAAGGAAAGCTGAGGCTCTTCTCGCTCAGGCCAACAAGATGAGGGCAAAGGCGACGAAGGCGGTGGCGGCTCAGAATATGGAGCGACGGGCCGAAGCCCTGCTGGCTTCGACGGAGGGGGCCCGGCAGGCCGACAAGGTGGCCGGGATCCGCTTCCCGGATCCCGCGCCATCGGGCAGGACTCCGCTGACAGCGACGGACCTGTCTAAGTCATTCGGGTCGCTGGATGTGTTCGCGGGGGTGGATCTCGCCATCGACCGCGGGAGCAAAGTGGTGGTGCTCGGGTTGAACGGTGCGGGCAAAACCACTTTGCTACGCATTTTGGCCGGCCTGGAAACACCGGATACCGGGAAGGTTGAGCCGGGCCACGGTCTCCGTCTGGGTTACTACGCGCAGGAACACGAAACTTTGGATGTCGCCAAGACGGTCTTGGAGAATATGGCCGCGGCCGCTCCAGATTTTGACGAGACCTCGGTGCGCAACACTCTCGGATCGTTCCTGTTCTCGGGCGATGCCGTCGATAAACCCGCCGGTGTTCTGTCCGGTGGGGAAAAGACTCGCTTGGCGTTGGCCACCCTCGTGGCCTCGTCGGCCAATGTGCTCTTGCTGGACGAGCCAACCAACAACCTCGATCCGGCCAGCCGTCTGGAGATTCTGCGGGCGCTGCGATCGTTCGCGGGAGCGGTGGTCTTGGTCACCCACGATGAGGGTGCCGTGCGGGCCCTCGCGCCTGAGCGTGTGCTCCTGCTGCCCGACGGCGACGAGGACCTGTGGCGCGACGAATACCTGGAGTTGGTGGAACTCGCGTGACACCCCGGCGCCTCGATGGTGGCTGCGCCCGGTTCGGGGCGGCACAATAGGGGCGTTCCGGCATCGGCGGCAATTCGTCGTAGGCGCCCCTCAAGCAAAGGAGATCCGTATGGTGACTGTCCGGCCGTTCGCGGCGTTGCGCCCAGCCCCGGGAATGGCTGAGGCGGTGATCGCACCGCCTTACGATGTTGTGGACAGGTCTGAGGCGGCGGCGCTGGCCAATGGCCGGCCGCACAGTTTTCTGCGGGTATCGCGGGCGGAAGTCGATCTGCCGAACCAGCCCAACCCGTACCACAGTGAGGTTTACGCCCAGGCCCGCACCAACCTTGAAGCGATGGTGGACGATGGCGTACTGGTCCGCGATCCGGCCCCCACTTTCACGATCTATCGCCAAACCATGGGGGGGCGGACCCAGACGGGAGTGGTTGGGGCCGTATCCATCGACGAATACGCTTCCGGGCTAATCAAGAAGCATGAGCTGACCACGTTGGACAAGGAGGCGGACCGGATCGCACATTTCGACGCGGCGGACGCGGACACTGAGCCGATATTCCTGACCTACCGAGCCTCCCCGAGCATCGCCGCGATTGTGGACCAATGGGTCGCCGCGCATGCCCCCAGCGTGGATATAGAAGCAGACGATGGCGTCGCTCACCAGATCTGGATCGTTGACGCCCCGTCGACGGTCGAGGCCCTCAAGGAGGCATTTACCCAGGTAGCAGCGTTGTATATCGCGGATGGGCACCACCGCGCGGCGTCGGCGGCAAAGGTTGGGCAGCGGCGGCGGGCGGCGCGGCCAGGGTTCAGCGGCGACGAGGAGTTCAACTATGCGATGGCCGTCCTTTTCCCGGCGGACCAACTGGGCGTGTTCGATTACAACCGCGTGGTCCACGATCTTGCTGGAATGAACCCTGAGGAGTTCTTAACGCGGTTGCGGGCAGATTTCGAGGTTGTGCCCGCTCCAGGCGGCCCCGCCGCCGGCGCGTATCGCCCACAACGCAAGGGTGAGTTCGCAATGTACTTGGCCGGGCAATGGTACGTGATGCGGTTGCGCGAAGCCGGCGCACAGGTATCGGACAACCCAGTGGCGAGCCTGGATGTGAGCGTGCTTCAAGACCGGGTGCTGGCGCCGATCTTGGGGATAGCGAACCCCCGCGCCGATTCGCGGATCGAGTTCGTGGGCGGGATCCGAGGGTTGGACACTTTGGCGCGACGCGCCGGATCGGATGGGGTCGCGTTCGCGCTGCACCCAGTTTCGGTCGAGGACTTGATGGGTATCGCCGATGCCGGCGAGATCATGCCACCGAAATCCACTTGGTTCGAGCCGAAACTGGCATCGGGCCTGTTTGTACACGAGCTTTCGTAGTGGTCCGAGTCTCGCCGCGCCGTGGTCGCGCTATTCGACGCGGCGGTCGCCAGGTCCGAGCCGACGTTGGTCCGGCTCGGACTACGATTCGGGCCAGGGGGTTGTCGCACGGGAGCCGCATCGCGTCGGTGCTGCCAGCATTTGCGAACGCGGAAGCGTGGCGTCGGGACGTAGGCTTTCGTGTGAGAGTCACCCAGGACGGCGCCGAAACGGCGGTGCCCGACCGTGGACCCGAAGGCCAGGCAGTGCCTTGACCAGTGGGGACGCGGGAATCCGCATCGGGGATGGTGTGCGCGTTCCGCCGCCTTGGTGCGCCCAACCAGCGCGGAACGAGAGGGGTCTTTCCCTGTGACCGATGCCCAGACGAGGGACGCGAACGCTCCCTCCAACCCCGCGGGCCGCCTAACCGCAGGCGCACCTCTGGCCGGCCCCCAACCCCCGCCCGCGCCCCGCCCCGCGGCCCCGCCTTCACCGGCCCCGCCGGCCCAACCCCCGCCCGCGCCCCGCCGTCCCGCCTCACCCGCGCCTTCGGATGTCTGGGGCCAGATCCACCGCATCGCGGAGGGTGTCGTGGCGAACATCGAAACGGTCATTTCCGGTAAACCGGACCGGATTCGCCTGGCTGTGACCGTGTTGTTTGCGGGGGGACACCTGTTGATCGAGGATGTGCCCGGGGTGGGCAAGACCATGCTGGCCCGCGCGATGGCCGCTTCCCTTTCCGCATCGGTTCACCGCATCCAGTTCACCCCGGATCTGCTGCCTTCGGATGTCACCGGCGCGCCAATTTACAACCAGGAAACCAGGGAGTTCGAGTTCGAGGCCGGCCCGATCTTCGCCAACATCGTGATTGGCGACGAGATCAACCGTGCTTCGCCCAAAACCCAGTCGGCGTTGCTGGAATGCATGGAGGAGGGACAGGTTACCGTCGATGGCGTCAGCCACCGCTTGGATGAACCTTTCCATGTGATCGCCACACAGAACCCAATCGACATGGATGGAACATTCGGTCTCCTTGAGGCTCAGCGCGATCGGTTTATGGCCCTTTTGACGATGGGCTATCCCGACGAAACGGCCGAGCGCGCGCTGGTCAAGGCGCGGGGCGCGATCGACCCAATCGCCGAGCTTGCCCCCATCGCATCGATTGAGTTGGTTCGGGAGGTTATTGCGCGGTGCAAACGCGTCTACGTGTCCGATGCCGCAATGGAGTACGCCGTCGCCATCGTCCGGGCAACGCGCATGGAAGAGTCGCTGCGGCTGGGCGCTTCGCCCCGGGCGGCGATTCAATTGGTTGCCGCTGCCAAGGCATTTGCCGCTACCCACGGCCGGGGTTTTGTCCTGCCCGATGACGTGGATCGGCTAGCGGTCCCCGTACTGACTCACCGTCTCTTGCCGGCCGTGCCCACGCGCGGTCAGGATGTCTCGGCGCAGCTCGCGGAACTCATCGAACGGGTGGTGGCTTCCGTTCCCGTCCCGCTGCCTGCGAGCTGACGTGCCGCGCCGCCGCCTCGCCCACGCACCGCGACGTTTGCGGCTTAGGCTACGCGGCGTTGTTTTCCTCCTGGCTGGAATCGGTTTGGCTTTCGTGGCCATACGTTTTGAACGCTCCGATGCGCTGTTGGGGGCCGTCGGGGCGATACTTCCGCCGTTGGCCGCCATCGTCGGGTTGTTGTGCATTCGGCGTCAACCGCGCCATGTTCGCGTATTGACCTCGGGTTTGGCTTATGCGGGAGAGTTGATCGATGTGATCCTGCATCCCGTCCGTCCTGTTTCTCGGACCGCGCCGGTGCTCGATTTGACGCCTGAGGGGCCGCGTTTCGTCCTGCCCGCTGGGGATGGCGATGGCATCTATGCGTTGCGGTTGTATCGGCGGGGAATGTGGACTTTGGGGCCTGCGATAGTGCGCCATGCGGATGCGTTTGGAATGGCGTGGGTGGACGATGCCGTCGCTTCCGTGTCGCAAATCGCCGTCGCCCCTCGGCCGGCGGATGTGACGTTGCCGCGCCTTTCGAGCGAGGAACGCGAATCGGTTGGAAGGACACTGACTTCGGACCGGGTGGTCGATCCGGCCACCGTGCGGGATTACCGTCCGGGCGATCCGCGCCGGTTGGTTCATTGGCGGGCGAGCCTGCGTAGGGACCGGTTGATGGTGCGGGGAGACCGTCCGCGCGGGCACGCCGACTTGTGGTTGGTGGTTGACACGGTGGTGCCCCCGCCGGGGTCTTCGGGGCGCATCCGGCGAAACCCGTTGGACGATGGCGTCCCTCCCCTCGGGCCCCAAGCGCCCGGCGGCGTGGACGGCGAGTCGGAGCGTCCGACCCGACGCCCTGAGCGCGGGACCGCCGAGAACCCGCACGGGCGGGTAGGTGCGGGCGAACGTCCCCGTTTGGATAGAGCCGCCCGGGTGGACTTGGCTGAGGATGCGTTGGCCGGTGCGACTGGCGTCGCGGTGGCCGCGATGCGGGCGGGTCACCGCGTGCACCTGGCCGAGACCGGCCGAGGTCGCCTACGCAAGGCGTTCGAGGAAGAGTTCGCTGGGGTCGGGCAAGCGGGATCGGGTTCGGCCGTGCCGGCGGGGATCCTTGCGGCCCTTCAAGACCGCGGCCTGGGCGAACCGGACGCGAGCCCCTGGTTGGTGCTTGAGCCCACCTACACCACGGAGTCGCTGTTGCGCATGATGGCGCGGCTGACATTCGATACTGAGGACAACCCGGGCTGGCAGGCAGAGATTATCGGCGCGGCGCAGCAAATCGGAAGCGCTGTGGCCGTGATCGCGGCCGTCTCGCATATCACGCCGGGGCGTTTGGCGGCGTTGGCGGATGTGTCTCGGGGGGCCGATCCATCGCTCGGATGGTCGCCCGATCCTTCGGTCCGTTCGGCGCTGACCGGTGCCGGCCTGGCGGCCCTCGAAATCCACCTGACCGGCGGGGCGGTGTAAGGGATGGTGCGCTCACTGCCCGCGGTCCGCCGTCCCGCGGCGGCGGCCCGCCCCGGCCCGGCCGTGCCTGGCGGGCGATTGCCGCGGATCCGTTTCGCGCGGGTTCCCCCGCCAACGCTCAGTCCGTTGCGGCGCCTCTCGATCACTTGGGCGTTGATGCTTCAGGTGGCAACAATCGCTGCCGCCATGTCGGGCTTGTTCGCCGGGAACGATTGGCAGGCTTGGTTCGCGGCGCCGGCGTTGGGGATGCTGGCATTGCTTGCGACCCTGCGGTTGGCGGGTTTCCCAGACTGGGCGCGGCCTGGGATCGGGCTGCTCGTCGGCGCGTCGGCGCTCTTCGGCCTGTTTGGGGTGGGAGAGGGTTGGATGCGGTTCGTTCCCACCCGCGCCACCTTTGCCCATTTGCGGGAGATGCTCAGCCAGGCGGGCACCTTGATCGCCGAGAGTTCCACCCCGGTGGCCCCCACCGCCGAGCTGATGATGCTTCTCGCCGCGATCGCGGCGCTGCTGGC
>JAIRXV010000442.1 GCA_031268115.1 Bifidobacteriaceae bacterium | reverse complement strand
GAATCCGCACCCGTAATCCCATCGCGCGTACTGAACAACACCCTCGGCTGACCGAACGCACCCATCTCATAAAGGGCAAACTCCCCCGGCCCAGAAATACCCGTCATCGTCCAATCCACTCCAACCCTCGTAGCATCCGCGCCGATCGCCTCCGTCGACCAACCCGGCCACAGCAAACCCAACTGCGCCGTCTGCGTCACCTGATACAACAAAGACCCAGGACTACCCAAAAACGACCACTGCCCACCCGCCGGCACCGCCGTACGCGACCCCGGCAACAACTGCAACAACACGTCGGCTGGGTCGTGCCACGATGCACCCCCCTCGGTGGCGTGCGCCACACCCTCAGCAGTGGTGTCCCTTATCTTCGTAACGAGACGCTCACCGCTTATGAGCGAGGCAATATCGACGTGGCCTAGGTTGAGGATGGTCGCGCCAGAGCCGGTCCTGGACCAGTTCGGGACATCCCACTGCGGGGTTTGCGTCCCGCCGGGGCCATCAGCGCCATCGGCGCGTGTCCACGAGTCGGGATCCTGAGCACAGGTGGCGTCGAGTGCGCCGTGATCGTTGGCCAACCAGGCCGGTGTTCCTGGCGCGTCGCCCGCGTCGCCTTTGGCCAGGTCAGCTGGGTCGCTGGGGCCCTCAGCTACCAGTGTCGCGAGCGCGGAAGCCGTCACCGGGTCGCCGGCGGCGGTCGTTGCGCTCAACTTCACTGCGACACAGTATTTGCCTGGTCGGCTCACCTGCCAGCGAGTGGAATCGGCCGCGGATGTCCACAAATCGAAGCGCGTTAGCCCATTTGCCGTGTCGATTCGCTGACCCGGGATGCGTCCCGACTCGTCCGCACTGAGCGTGCCTGGCCCGTTCACGTTCTCGACGGAGAATGTCACGCCTCCGGAGATGGCCGCGGGAAGTAGCTGGCTGGTATCCCAGCCGGGCATGTTCACCGGATATGGGCGCGCGGCGCTGCGCTGGGTGAGGGCCGCATTCGCGGCGGTGTAGAAAACCAGATCTTCGAGCCGGTTCGCGGTGATCTTTCCACCGGTGCCGCGCAGCCAGCGCAGCGCCTTCACGTCCAGTTTGCCCTCTTCCAACGCGATCCCAATGGACGACGACGTCGCATAAGGCACCACGACAGGTGCCGCTTGCGTGGAGGGAAGGTAACCGCGCCGCTGCCGCTGAGGATAGCTCTGGGTGCGGCCGCACGGTTCGACGCTATTCGGGTCGATTCGCGATCCGACCGCGATTGTAAGCTGCTGCGCGTCACTCAAACGCTGGCCATTCGCATCGGTCGTCAGCGCTAAGAACGCCATGCAGTAAACGCCTTCTGCGGTAAAAGACCAGTTGAAATAGTCTTGAGAACCGAAGGTAAACACGAACGAGCTTGGGCTGCCCGAAACGGTGCTCCACATCGGCGGGATCCCGCCCGGCGTCGGACTCTGCCAGACAACCGCATCGCCGGGCCGAGCGGTCCCCCCCGGCCCGGTCACTGCTTCAAGGGTGAAGGAAAAGGGCTGCCTGGCGGTCAAACCCGCCAGCGTGGGCGACTCAGTTGCGGCCCCGATCCATGGGCCGTCGGATCCTTCTTCGGCGGCGCTCCAAATCGAGGCCCCCTCTGGGCCAATGAACGAATAGTCGGCGTCGTCGGTGTAGCGCGCGGGCAGCCGCTGCTTGTCGATGTCGCCAAGGTGGATCACCAGGTTGTCGTAGTCGATCGCGTCGTCGATTTGGTCGATGCGGGCGCGCAGGGCGAGGGATTGCCCGCCGAGGCCGCCGTTGAGCAGTTCCGGATAGAGCGCATCGACGTGGCTTTCGGTCAGGACACGGACGGCACTCGGCGCGGCCTCTGCTGAGGGGGAATCAACCGTTTCGTCGGCCGCATCCGCGGGCGGAGCCGCTCGAGCGGACGCACTGGCTGGCACGGGCACGGACGCCAGCTCGTTTGAGTCGTTCCCCAGGTCGCCGCCCGATGTCGCCCCTTCCCCCTGGTCAACTGAGCCCGGTTCGTTTGAATCGTTCCCCAGATCGCCGCCCGATGTCGCCCCTTCCACCTGGTCAACTGAGCCCGGGGCCTCACTCTGGGCCGTTCCGCATTCGGCTGCGGAGGGGACGTCATCGCCCACCGCATAGCGAACGGTGATCGGCAACGCAGTCGGAGTGTCGGTGCCAGGCAGTGTCAGCTCGGCCTCGTAGGTCACGCAGTACATGCCAGCCGCCGTGAAGAACTGCGCGGAGGCCACCGTCTCGGGCGCGTTGGCATCCAGATACTCGGTCCCCTGAGGGCTGCCATCGCGTTGCGCTCCCGTACCGAACCGGTGGTAGGACTCGACCGCGGGCAGCGGGCCGTCGGCCAAACGCGAACTCTTGTACGCCGAATAGGCGCCGCCTGCTGGAGCTACAACATCCTGAAGCCGCCACACAACCGGGGTCCCCGCCAGTTCGTAGGGCGGCCAAGCCGTGGTCCGATCGATGGGAGCGAATCCCACCGAGAAGCCGCTGGAGCCTAGGCCCCAACCCTCCCGCCCGGACTCCCCCAGCCAGGCGAAGCCGTCATCGTCGGGGATGACTGTCGCCTGCGACGATGGGATGCGGATTGGGGAATCCAAGGTCCGGTGGGTACCGGCATCGGCCGCCACCAGCCGGTACGCACCCGACCCATCGGGTGTCGCTGAGACCCAGATGTTTCCCGAGGTGACATCGCCGGGCGTGGCGGCGGACGCCATCCCTGGCGCGAGCGACGAGACGATCAGCGCAGCAGAGGCCGCGAGCGCGGCGGGCGGCGCGAGGGGGCCGCGGCGGCGGGGAACGATCATGATCGCTTTCGGGTTGCCCGGCCCGTCAGCGGGGAGCGTGGGCGGACGCCAGCATGACCCGCGGTCAGCTGGGAGCGTGGGCGGACGCCAGCGTAACCCCCGGTCAGCTGAGTGCGCGGGCGAACACAGGCGTGACCCGTCTGTGAGGCGCGCGGCCGGACGCCAGCGTGACCCCCGGTCAGCTGAGTGCGCCCGACAAGGGCCTTCATGAACCGCGCGCGCTCCTTCGACGCCACTTCGCCTCCCCACGGATAAGCCACCTTGATCCCATCGCCTTGTCGCGACCGATTCTCACTATCGCCGGACCGATCCTGCCGGGCGCGAGGCACGCTGTCAAGTCGGCCGGCCCGTGCCCAGGATCGTCGTGGCTTCAAGCCAGCATCTGCGCCCCCAACCATCGGTCATCTGCCGGGAGCTAGGGACAACCCGACTGCCCAAAAGGGGACCACTCGTTTGTCGGGTGGCACTTAGCATTACCCGAGGCGAGACGCCGTCCCAGGGAGAGCGCCGGCGCGGAGGACCAACAGGGTGGTTCCACCCAGCTGGCGGAAACGGACCAGAGATGGTCCCTTCCCCTAGGAGACTGTCGGACAAAGCCGAAATCAGGCATTTTCGCGAGACATCACCGCAGGTCAGAGCGTTGCGGTTATCCGCGAAACGGCTTTGTCCGACAGACTCCTAGGCAGATGACACCGGGCCGCCAACGCGATCCCCCTCCCGGCCACCGCTGTCTGGTGCTCCGCTGACGGCAAGACAAATGCGACGCTGGGGCGGTGTGTGGAAACACACCGCGCCAGCGTCTTCAGTGGGCTGAGCAAGCTGTGGCATCGGCAAGCCGCCGCGCCAACGAACTTTGACGACATAACGGCAAACCGTGGCGCCAAGCCGTGGCTGCTACTTGATGGTGACCCCTTAGGTCCCGGACTTAGTTCCGCCCTTGACGGTGATTGTCGCTGTGCCTGCCTTCTTGGCCGTTATCCTGCCTACCTTTGTGACGGTGGTGACGCTCTTCTTGGCATTCTTCCAGGTGACCTTTCCCTTCTTTCCGTCTGCCGCATAGGCGTACGTCGGGATTGTGATCGATGTTCCCCTGAGCAACCTCACGGACCTTTGGGCCGCTTTCACCTTGACCGCCCCGGCCGCAGGAGGCGGTGTCGGATCGCGCGGGTCGTTGGTGGAAAGGGCCTGAAGTGCGGGTCACAGCAACCGAAGATGCGTACGCTTGCGGATTTCGTCGACGCCGCAGGAATGTTCCACGAAGTCGGCTTGGGCGAGGCGCGGTACTTAGCTAGCGCGGTAGCAGGCGGCTTCACGGGCGTCTACTTTGGGATGTACGCGGTGTCCGGCCTTGGTGTTCCCGCCTACTGGAATTGGTTCGAGTGCGTTGGCGAACTCCGCAACGTAGAATGAAACGGTCATACTCTGACGAAACTCCGGCGACCGTACTCGACAAAGACGCGGGCTGGTGGGCACCGCAGCGCCAGCTGCGCCTACGAGGCCGGAGCGATAAGGCGGCCGACGACTGCGTCAACTGGATTGGCGCAGACCGCGCTGACCAGTTGAGGCGCAGCAGCTAGCGTTGCTAGCTCGGTGCTTTTCAGCGCCGACCTAGTCTTGCGTTTGAACCTGGGTGTCGGTTTCGATGTGTTCGATGATGGCCATGGCTTCGGTTGAGAGGCGGCGCATCTGGTCGATGGTGGCGTGAAGGGCGCGGTCGTTCGCGATCCATTCCTGGTAGCGGGTGGCTTGCGGGTCGGTCAGG
>JAIRXV010000201.1 GCA_031268115.1 Bifidobacteriaceae bacterium | reverse complement strand
CAAGTCCAGCACGCTGTTGGCGGGCCGTGGCGCCACCGGCCCGGCGGCGCCCGCGTAGTACTCGGCGGTGGACACGGGAATCACCCGGGCCGGATCGGCTCCCACCGCCTCGAACACGGTTTGGGCGATCTGGGCCCACGTCCGCGGCGTGCCGCGGGAGGTCACGTTGTAGATCCCATAGGGCTGGCGGTTGCGCAGCAGGTGGACGATGGCGCCGGCCAAGTCGTCGGCGAACGTCAGGCGCCCGCGTTGGTCGTCCACGACTCGGGGTGCCACGCCCTTTCGGGCTAGGTCCGCCATCGTCCCCACAAAGTTGCGTCCCTCACCGATCACCCAACTGGCCCGTGCGATGTAGTGGCGCGGGACCGTGGCGACCAGGTGATCGCCGGCGGCTTTGGTCTGCGCGTACACCCCGAGGGGAGCTACCGGATCGTCCTCCCTGTAGGGCCGGTCCGCCGTGCCGTCGAACACGTAGTCGCTCGATACGTGGACCAACGTGAGGCGGGCGGCCGTGGCAATCCGGACGAGGTTCGCCACGCCGGCGACGTTCGAGGCCCACGCGCTCAGGCGCCCCTCAGCGGTTTCAGCGAGATCCACGGCGGTGAAGGCGGCCGCGTTGACGATGGTGTCGTAGTGGCGCCACTGCCGGGCGGAGGCGATTGCCGGATCCGCCAAATCGAATGTGTCGATATCCACGTATTCAAAGCTGGGCCCGTCGCCGAGAAGCGCGTGCAGCGCCCGGCCGAGCTGACCGTAGGCGCCCACCACGAGGGTCTTTCGCGGCGGGATTGGGTGGGCTTGCGCCAACGGGGGGTGAGCCCGGTCCTTATCGGAAACGATTGCTCGGTCAAGGTCGGTTGGCCAAGCAATGGCGAGTGCCGGATCGGCCAAATTGACCATTGAGTAGGCCG
Organism: Bifidobacteriaceae bacterium; assembly: GCA_031268115.1. GTDB lineage: Bacteria > Actinomycetota > Actinomycetes > Actinomycetales > WQXJ01 > JAIRRT01. Next base: position 2,614 of record JAIRXV010000201.1, on the reverse strand, counting down.
CTTCGGGCGACCAGTGATCGTTGACGAGGTAGGAGTAGACGGTTCCGTCCGCCGTGGTTTGGAACGAATTGCCCACGCCCCGAGGCACGAAAACGGCCCGGCCCGGGGTGACTTCCGCCGTGAACAGGGTTCCGAAAGTGGGCCCTTCCCGCAAATCGACCCATGCCCCAAAGAAACTGCCGGCCCCAACCGAAACCATTTTGTCCCACGGCTCGGCGTGGATGCCGCGGGTTGTACCGGCGGCGGTGTTGAACGAGATCGATTGTTGGACCGGGGAGAAATCGGGCAGCCCCGCCGCGGTCATCGCCGCACGCTGCCAGTTCTCCTTGAACCAACCGCGTTGGTCTGAGTGGAGCTCAAGGTCCAGCAAGAGCAGCCCAGGGATGGGCGTGCGCCGGACGATGACGCCCCTCGCCTCTCCGATGATGTCGCCTTGGCCGGTAGGTTGGGTCATGGTTGGGCCTCGATGGTCTTGGAGGGACCGGCACTGGGCCGGAATTGCGGGTCGATGACGGGGGCGGGCTTCATTGTCCCCGGGCCGAGTAGAACGCCTCAGTCTTGGCTTTGGTATCGCGCCACCACCGCTCGTGTTGCCGGTACCAGTCGATGGTCGCGGCCAGGCCCGCCTCGAAGTCGCGGTAGCGCGGCGCCCAGCCCAGCTCGGTGCGTAGCTTGGTGGAGTCGATGGCGTAGCGCAGATCGTGGCCGGGGCGGTCCGCCACGTGGTCGAAGGCGTCCGGTGCTTCGCCCATGAGCGTGAGTATGAGGGATAGGACATCGCGGTTCGAGCGTTCGCCATCGGCGCCTATGAGGTAGGTTTCGCCGATCCTGCCGTGTTGCAGGATGGTCCAAACGGCGCTTGAGTGATCCTCCGCGTGGATCCAGTCCCGGACGTTGGCGCCGCTGCCGTAGAGCTTGGGCCGCAGACCCGCGAGAACGTTTGTGATTTGGCGTGGGATGAACTTCTCGATGTGTTGGTAGGGGCCGTAGTTGTTGGAGCAGTTCGAAATGGTTCCAGCCACCCCAAAAGATCGAATCCAGGCACGGACCAGCAGGTCAGACCCGGCTTTGGTAGCGGAATACGGACTTGACGGGTTATATGCGGTGGATTCGTCGAACCGCTGGGGATCGTTCAGCTCCAGATCGCCGTAGACCTCGTCGGTCGATATGTGGTGGTAGCGGACCCCGGTGCGGCGGGCGGCTTCGAGCAGCGTGAAAGTGCCGATCAGGTTGGTGTCCACGAACGGCCGCGGATTGGCCAGTGAATTGTCGTTGTGGGATTCGGCGGCGAAATGGACTACGGCATCGGCGGCGCCGGCTAGCTCGGCCACCAGACCGGCATCGGCGACATCGCCGTGAACGAAGGTCAACCGGTGGTCGGGGATGGCGGCCAGGGACTCCCGGTTGCCGGCGTAAGTCAGCGCATCCAGCACGGTGACGTGAGCGTCGGTTCGGTCCGTCAGGTAGTGAACAAAGTTGGAGCCGATGAACCCGGCCCCGCCGGTAACGAGGATTTCCATGTCTAACGGCCGTCCTTTCGCGGGAAGATGCGGGGCCGAAGCGCCCGCCCAGCCTACCCGGGCAGGCCTTCCAGCTAGAAAACGGGGCCCCGCGGCGGGCCCGTTGCCTCCGCGAGCTTCACGCCCGGCGGCCCCTTAGCGCGCGCATCGCCCCGCCCGCGTGGCGTGCCAGTTTGTAGGCCCGCGATTTCTTCAGCCGCGTCAACTCCGCCTTGGCCTGGGCGGTTTGGGTGCGCGCGCGGGTTGCTTTGGCCTTAAGGTTCTGGACCGCTTCGCGTTTTTCGCGGCGGACCTTGGCCACCGTTTGGTGCAGCGCCTCGACGTTGGCTTCGGCCCGGTCGCGCCGGGCGACAGCCGCCTCAAGTTCCCGCACGGCGACGATGGCGGCCTCTTCGGCTTGGTCGCGCTCCGCCACGAGACGCTCCCAGACCGAGTGTTCGCGGTCGCAACGCGCCACCGCCTCGTCTCGCTCGGCCTCCGCGGACGCCAACTCCTCGCGGACCGTTGTCAACTCTAAGCTGGCATCCTCCAGCGCGCTCAGCAGCTCCCCGGTGCCGAGCGTTTCGATCGCCGCGGTGCCCTCGCCCAACGCCGACCCCTCGGCCCCGCCCGGCCCATCCAAGGCCCCGGCTCCTAGCCGCCCCACCCCGGCCGCGGCCCGTTCCAGTTCGCGCAGCCTGGACAGCGGCGCCTGGATGGTGTGCTCGAAGCGGACGTGGCGGGCGTCCGTCCTTCGGTCGAGGTCCTCGCCCACCGGTGGCCAGCGGTGCCACCGCGATGTCTGGTTGTCCAGCTCGATCCCGCGCCACCGGACCGGCGAGGAGGACAGCACGTAAGGCAGGGAGAGCTGGTCCCGGCGTGAATAGCGCAACACGTGATCCATCCAACTGCGCATGGTCGCCGCGACCTCCGGGGCCGCCCGCCGGGCCATCATCCCGGTCCACAGCGGCCGTGCCCCTAGCGCATCCGGCCTGGTTTCGCCGTAGTGGATGAGCTGTTCGTAGACCCGCGTCGGATCGTCGAACCCTGAGACCACCACCGCGAAGAACTCATCGAGCAGCTCCTCGCGGAAGGAGTGGAACGGCACGGCCAAA
>JAIRXV010000348.1 GCA_031268115.1 Bifidobacteriaceae bacterium | reverse complement strand
GGCTACTTGGAGTTGAAGGGTGAGTTCGGTCAGTTCGGTGCGATGAGCCCCGATCAATCCGCTCTGCGCCCGGCCAAGTATCCCGCCAGCGGGCGCGGCCCGTACTTAGGATACGACGGCCTAAACGTGGACGGCTACGCCTGGGCGGACCTTGTGCAGTGGATTGTGGAGTCTTATCAACACGGCTCGATCAACACAATCAGTTGGCATGAGACCAACCCGCTCACCTACGGTGGCTACAACTCGAACCTCTACTATCCAGGTACGTGGATGAACCACAGCACGGTTCCACCAAACATGAATCAGACGGCGGCCTATTACGTGTTGCCGGGTGGGGAGTTGCATAACCGGTATGAGGCTCGTATGGATGCCATTGTGGAGTTCAACGAGGATATTACGGAAGCAAATGGCGGTACTGCTGTGCCGACTCTGTTCCGTCCGTACCACGAGCATTCGGGTGACTGGTTCTGGTGGGGCATTGACGACATGGAGCGCAAGTTCCAGCCCACCACGTATCAACAGTACGCCGATCTATTCAAGATGCTTGAGGATTATTTGATGGACCATGGTGTCCACAACTTCTTGTATGAGATTTCCCCGGACCGTTCTCGTCTGGGTGAGCCTTCGGTGCTCTTCGAAGACTTGACCGGCAACGCCGAACTTAAGGCTTTGCTCGACAAGTACATCGACACCAAGGGCGGCCAGGAGACGTGCATCGACTGGGGCGGCTTCCCCTTCTGCTGGTCCACGGGTTGGAGCGACGCAGTCAAGGAACAGGCCCACATCGACTTGCAGGCTCAGTACGTTGAGGCTCAGTCGCTAACGCCCGCTTCCTTCCACTACGGCGAGCCAATCGCACTGAACAACTCCGGCGTGCCCCTTGATCTCGACGCCGCTTCGGGCGAACAGACCACTGCCAACGCCGAGTTCCGCGACTGGATCGATTCGGGCACGTGGAAGCAGTTCTTGCTCCAGAAGTGGGAACAGGGCTTCCCGGGTGCCGAATATGTCGACGTGTATGGCATCGACAACTACTGGGAGTCGGGCGGCACGGGCGGTCACCAATACCATCCGTACAACGGCCAGGCGGACAAGATCGTGGAACTGTTCTGCTCCTCGTTCGACTACGTGGCCGAGAAGGCACGGGCGGACAAGAAACTCGTGGCCATGACGGAGGGTTCCTCGGCCATCCAGGAGATTCATGATCGTTTTGCCTCCGAATGCAACACCGGGACAGCGCCGTACACCCTCGGCGATGGGGACGGGGACACCTACCCGAACCTCAAGTACGTGTCCTACGCGCTGACTTGGCAAGGCGGCCAGTCGGGTTCCGGCAACGCCAACCCCGTTACCGGAGACTACGCGGATGAGATCGCGATGGCAGGCGAGTGGGAGTTCTACGAGACGCCCCTCTACTACCAACAGAGCGGCGACATCGACGTGGACGTCGAAATCCCGGCCTTCGCCGGTGGCTTGGCGGTCGGATTCTCCTCAGCGTCTGTTTCCCTTGCGGATGCGGCATTGTCCTCCGACAAGGCCTGGATTGTCGGCGCTGGCGATCTTCCCGCCATCGAAATCGAGGATTCGCGCCCCGGAGCGAGCGTGGGTTGGGATTCGACCATCACCGCCGGTGCGCAGTTGACCGGCCCAGACGCAGTTGATGGCAAGGCACTGGGGATCTCGCCCGAGGTGCTGACCCAGGCCGATAACCAGACGGTGACGCCTGGTGCTTCGGTCGCGGCGTGGACTGCCGGATTCACGGCGGGAACCGAACTCGGGTCTTCGCCGGCCGGATCTTCGAGAGGCATTGCCACCCTTGGTGGGGAGCTGTCCTACAAGCTGCCCGCTACGGTTACGCCCGGTGCTTACCAGGGTGTGCTTTCCGTGACCGTGCTGTAAGTTCGGCCCCGATAGAGGCTGAGCGTCCGGCCATGCAGCCCGCGGGCGGCATGGCCGGACGTGCCTCAGTCCGCATTCGCTATTGAGAAAGCAGGTCCCACACCATGCGTCGAGCCATTGCCAGCGCAGTCGCCCTGACCTTCGCGCTGGGCACCGCGGCAAGCGCCTACGCGGCGACCGATCCACCGGCCCCGGACGAGACGTCATCGTCCGCGCCTGAGAGCAACGATCCGAGCGGGCGCAGTGAGAACGCGTGGCGCATCAGGCCAGCCAACTCGACCGTGGAGAATCCGCGATCCGCCTTCGACTTCACGGCCGATCCGGGTCAGGCTCTGGCCGAAGTGATGCTCGTGGAAAACCTGTCGGCGAAACCCATCGAGATAGCTGTGTATGGACAAGAGGCGGTGTTGACCGCAGATGGGAAGTATTCGGCGCCCCCGGGGCGCGCCGCCGAAGGGTCGTTCGGGGCGTGGATCGTCCCCACTGAAGAACTGGTTTCCATCGACGCTTACAGCGAGGTGGAGGTTCCCTTCACCATTCAGATCCCCGAGGCAGCGACACCGGGGGACTATGACGGCGCCCTGTTCACCACACTGGCTACGCCGCCGGAGTCCAACGGCGAAGAGGTGGTGCTTGATCTACGAGTCGGCATCCGCATCCACCTGAGAGTGAATGGAGATTTGGCGCCGGCGGCAGAAATCGGAGAAATCACGCCCGTGCGCCTGGTGCCATGGTGGAACCCACTGCCGGCCGAAGCCGGCCTGAATTTCACAGTGATCAACACGGGCAACGTTCGGCTCGAAGCCAAGGTTGTAACAAGCGTCGTGGCGAACTACATTTGGAAGACCGACCGATTCGACGGACTCGATTCGGTGCAGACCCCAGAAATGCTGCCCGGCTCGTCTGTGACATTCTCTGCCCGGCCGGTCGAAGAATCAGGGGCCTGGGCCCGATCGCCCCACTTTACACGCCTGTGGGGGTTCGGCAAGCAAACTTACACGGTATACGTCGTAAACGGAAGTGTGCCACATTCGGATGTCGCGGTGCCGACCGTACAGCGAACTGTCGATGTGTGGGTGATTCCCTGGATTCCCTGTGTACTCTTGCTCATTGTTCTCGCTTTGATTTGCCGTGCGATCTGGCGGCGGGTCTTCCGTAAGCGACGCGAGCGGCGGCTGATAGCAAGAATCGCCAAACGCGAAGCCAAGAAACAGGCCAAACAGGGTGCGAAGGCGGTCGTGGCGCCTGAAGCGTCAGTCGGTTCGGCCGAATCGAGCGACCCGGATGGCGACCTAAGGCGGGGTACTAATGGCGGGGAGACCCTCGACTCACAGGCCGCGAGTGGCGCTAAGACCGGCGCACCTGGTGCGCCAGGCGTCCCCAGTGCGTCAGATGTCCCCAGCGCGTCCGACGCTCCCAATGCCCCTGTTGCGTCTGACGCTCCCAGTGCCCCTGTTGCGTCCGACGCTCCCAATGTCCGCGACCTGCCCAGTGCCCGCGACCTGCCGAATCCGCCGCGCAGCGAGGAGCCCGGGCGGTGAAGCAGATGGGCGCCACGCTATGCGCCTGCCTGATTCTCTTGGGGACTGGGGGATGCGCCGACGGGGGCACTGCTCCGGAACCCACGCCGAGCGTGAGCGAGACGAGTTCGAGCAGCGCGGAGAGTGCGGAGCCGCCAACTAGTGCGCCGTCATCGTCCACCCCTAACGCGACTGAACCGGAACGGGATCGGGCGGGAGACCAGCGAATCGTGGACCTGATCTCCTGGACCGAGGATCCTGACGGCAACCCCTTCCTGGCATTCGCCCCGCCGCTGGGGGTGACGGGTCCAACCGTTCGGGTAGTGGAAGAGGGCGGCGGGGCAACTATCGAAGAGGGCGCCAAAGTCACGTTCGATTACGCGATGTTCGCGGGCGACACCGGTGAGCAAGGGTTCTCGACCTACGGAACAGATCTCCCGCAAACCATTTTGCTCTTTCCTAACTCGATGTCCCAAACGTTCGCGGAGGCGTTGATCGGACAGAAGGTCGGCACTAAGCTGATTTTCGGTACTATCGATTCCTCTGGGAACGTAGAGGCCGATTATCTAGTCACCCAATTCATGGCAGTGACCGTTCGCGACTCCCGGCCCCTTCCCCTGAGCGCTGAGGGCGAGGATGTGCCGCCAGTCGAAGGACTACCCCATGTCACCGTCGATGACGGCGGTGAACCGAGTATTGAAATCCCAGACGATTCACCCCCAACGGAGCTGGTTGCACAAGATCTGATCGTCGGGGCCGGAGCGAAAGTAGCGGAAGGCCAGACCGTTGTGCTGCAGTTGACGGGATGGGTCTGGGCTGACGGCGCGATGTTCGACTCAACGTGGACGTCGGGGGGACCGCAATCGATGGACCTGACAGTAGGATCGACTTTGCCCGGACTGGTTTACGGGTTGGCTGGAAAGCGGGTGGGGAGTCGAGTATTGGTGGTGATTCCGCCATCGTTGGCGCTTGGCGAAAACACGACGGAGCGCATCCCGGCCAATTCGACCCTTGTCTACGTCATCGACATCTTGGACGCCCAATAGGGTGGTCGGAAAGGCAGAGTTTCGGTGAAGACCCAAACCCGAAGATGGGCCGTGATCGGCGGGGCAATTGCCGTTGCCGCCGTCGCGGCTGTGGCGTTGTTAGTGCCCCTCGCAACGGCGGATCGGCCAGCCCAATCTCCTTTGGCGCGGCCTCCTGCGCCAAGGACGCCTTCGGCCACGGCGGCGCCGGAAGAATCGCCCTCCCCTTCCCCCAGCGCGCCCTCGGGTGAGGCGTACGTGACGTGGGAGGTAAAGGCGCAGGACATAGCAGAAGGCACAGATCCGGCGATAATGAGCGTGGTCGATGCGGGCAAGACCTGGCTGGCCGTGATCCGGACCGGCGATATCGCTGAAGGGCTCGGGCAAACAGTCCTCGCGCCGCTAGCGCCAGCAACCGGCGAACTCCTGACCGAGGGCGGCGAAGCGCAATTGCCCGAGTCAGTGGCATGCGCCCAAGACGTGTACGCCGGCCAGGTTCTTTGCGCCTGGGCAGGCTCCATCCATCGGGTCGATCCATCCACGGCTAAGGAAGTCGGGGAGCCAATCGAAGGGCCGGAGGGGATCTCGCTGTATGGGGTGGAAGTTGCCGGGGATCTGATCT
>JAIRXV010000135.1 GCA_031268115.1 Bifidobacteriaceae bacterium | reverse complement strand
GAATAGACAACATAGGGTCGTCTGGGACTTACAATCAGGCAATCGCGACGGCCAAAGCGAACGGGGTGACGATCCACACGGTGGGGCTGGGATCGGGAGTGGACTCAGCGGTGCTCCAGCGACTGGCATCCGAGACAGGCGGATTGTTTCAGCGGGGTACCGCCAACGCTCTGGTGGACTATTTCGAAAAGATCCGTGAGGCGACCGATCCGACCGATTCCAATGGTGACGGCATCTCGGACTATTATACGCGCGTGATGACTCAGAGCACGTTGTATACCGGGGCCAAGACCAAAGTGTTTGGGAACGCCACGTTCGAGGAGGTACAGGCGAACAGCGACTTCGACCACGACGGACTGCTCAACGGAGACGAACTGACCATCGAGGTCCGTACAGGCTTGGGGGCTTTCGCCTTGGGTGGAGACACCGAGGGCACGTACGTGTACGCGGTGCTGTCCTCGGACCCGACAAGCACAGACGGCGACGGGGACGGCTATGGGGACCTCACTGAAACCCGGTGGCATCTGACACATGGCGGGACGCCGAAAGACCCGCTGGTTTCCGAGGTGGTTCGCCACGCTCTGAGACAGGACACTTACGTTTCGGTGGGTCTGACGCCAGCCGAACGCGGCTCCGCGCCTATCGCGACTTCTGCGGCGAACAGGACGGATGTCAGTTACGGTGGAAGCCAGATGTGGTTCTCCGATCAGGCGGTTCCTGGACTCGGCGATCCCATTCACTCGGCGTTGACTGAGCATGGGTGTGGACTGGTAGCATTGGTGGACTTGTACACGTATTTGGGGTCCCGAAATCCGCGCTATTTCGCGCTGGCCGATCCGCTCCGGCAATCCCCCGGATTCACGTCCTTTAGTCCGTTACGGTACGAGAGCTATGCGGATTTCCATTACGAGCGCAGCCGTGGCGTGCTGCGGTTCACAACCCGACCAGGCGCGACTGAGGACGCTCTTCCCATCCTTGCTCCCGACATCGACTTCCCTGCTACCGGAGGTGTTTCTGTTGCGAAGTTCGGGGAACACGCGACAAACTACTTCCGCTCGTATCTTGACGTTGACGATACGGTTGAACGGCACACAGCGGATCGCGTGTGCGAACCCCCGCCGGTATTCGTACAACCGGCAAATTGTCACCCCACGGATCCGTCTATAGTGTCCGACGCGTTCATCCGAAGTCTGGACGATAATGTTCCTGTGCCCATAGCAGTGTCAGTCGCCCCTACCTTTTACTATTCTCAGGACAACGCTCGGGTTATTGCCGCAGACCAATGGCGGGATCTCAACAGAGATGGAACGATCAACATCGCTGACTATGCGGGCTACTTGTCGCTGGACCCCAACGCGGCGCCTCCGGGGCCGGGCGATAACTACATCGACTTATCGCTTCTCAACCAGCGCGGGGACCATTTCAAGAATCATTATGTGAATATTACCGAATATATTGAGGACGGGTTCGACGGACGCGACAAACTAGTCTTTTCGTCCTGGGGGCAGGAGTTGGTAATTCCATTCAATGAACTCGACCTCGGAAAGTTCGGGGGCTGGTGGGAGGTTGTTCAACAGTGAAGCCCGGGAGACGCAGGAAGGCTGTTGTCATTTTGGTGGTCTTGTTGGGTTTGGTCGGTGCTGCTGGGGTGTCGGGATGCGTCCAGGACGGGCCGTCCGCCGAGGAGGCAGTTTTGAAGCCGCAAGATGAGGGTGCCGAGGCCAAGAAGCTGGCCGAGCTGGAAGCCTGGGACGAGTCTTTGCGGGAAAGGGCTCGTCTCCAGAGGGATGACGAGAAGCGCGAGGCCCATTTGGCTGAGGAGATCCTTGGCGCGATTCAGGCGGAGACGGCCGTCCCTCCGCAGCAGTTCTATATGCCAGCGGGTGAGATCGAGTGGGCTCGAGCTTGGTATCCGGACTTGTATACCCAGGGGCTGTCCACTGCCGATTTGGTTTCGGTGATTGCAGTGGTTGATTCTTACCGTCCTCAATCGGTCGTCCTGCGAAAATGGAGCAACGGAGTTCTTCACATTAGCCCAGAACCCCTGGACGGGATTACTGTCGGCTGGACTCAAGCAGTAGAACCGGGAGGCCCTGAATCGGTCAGTGTGAGCGGTGCGAAGTCACCCTACGATGAGTCGTATTGCCGTCTGCCGGGCTTGGTGGGTCTGGTCTCTGCGGGCGAGGGAAGCGACTTTACGCGCATCGCGGAGTGCAACCCACTGTTGGAGACGCTGTGGATCGATTCGTGGGAGGGGTCGAGCGGGCACGAGGGATTGGCTGGTTTGACCAGGCTGCGGCACTTGCGTGTTGGGGGCGTGGTCGATGATCCGAGCATCATTCTTGGGTTCGATACCTTGGAGGAACTGCGCATCGTGTTGCCCGACAATACTGCGGCCAGCCGTGCGGCTTTTCAGGCCAAACTGCCTCACTGCAAGGTCGAGTTCGGTTGCGCAGATGGCACGTCCGAATGCCTGTGGGAAGACTAGGCGGCGACGCCTCGGGAAAGCCATGCCCCGCGTCGATGCTTCCCTCTGGCCACGCCCACACGCTGGCCATCTCGCAAAGATGCTCGAACCACCGGGCGGTCCGCAGTGTCCCGGGCCGAGATCCCCACAACCACCCCGTGCGGGGCCACCGCGGCGACCTAAAGCCCTGTCCTTCCTATGGCAGTGTGAGCGTCTTCTTCGCCTGCTTGCCGCCCACTTTGACCGTGATCGTGACCTTCTGGCCGGATGCACGGGGCGTATCGCTGGGGACGATGGTCAAGCGCCCTCGGGCATCCACCCGGACAATCTGGGGTTTCGAGGATGACCATTGCGGCACGGCACCGGTCGCGTTGGCCGGGCGGATTGTGGCGCGGAGTGCGAGCTGGCCCGAGTCGGACCACTTCGCGTTCGAACCGGTGATGGCGATCTTGGTTGGGGCAACCGCCCGGGCGACCACAACGATCTTCACCGAGGTCTTCACCCCCGAGGGGGCAGTGAACGTCAACCGGCTGGTGCCCTTCTTGGCCCCCGTGATTTTGACTCGCACTTGGGCATCGGAGTTGAACGGTACCGCGATGCTGCCCTTCTTGGCCGCCTTCTTGGTGCCCGCGCCGGTGGTGACTTCGGCCACGGCGCCACGGGAGTTGGTCCACCGGACCGTGGCCTTGCCGGTTGCTTCTGGTGCGATGGCCTCGGCGGACAGCGCCAGACGTGCCGTTTGGCCGATGGCGATACGTACCGTCTTGGTGGCGGGGCGCAGCGCCGTGATGGTGAACGCCTTGTTCGTGCTGGCGGCGCGCTCAAGTCGTAGCTCGGTGCTGGGACCGGTCAGGAGGAGAACGTCGGTGCTGGGCGATTCCCACCGGGTGACCCGCGCCAACGCGTGGAACACATCTTCCGACTCGGTGCGTTCGCCCTGGCACCCGATCAAGGTGAAAACCTCAGCTGAGTGCATGATGAACGCTCCGGAGGCCGTGGCGAGGTAGGCGTCGCCATCGCCCGTGTTACATCCCCAGGGAAGGGTGATCCGGGTGGCGTCGATAGACGCCAGCCACGGATAAGGACCTCCGGGAGCGGTGCTCGCGGGCGCATACGGGGCTGGGCTGACCGATTCCACGCGCCAGCTGCCCTGCAACCCCGGAACGATCGAGAGGTCGTCCGGGGGCTGGGTTCGAACCGTATCGGCGGTGTACCCATTGGTTGACCCTGGAACGAGTACGACGTTCCACGCCGGCCCGACAACCAGATACCTCGCAGACCGGCCGACCGCCGGATCAGCGATTTCGTAGCGCCAAGACGTCCCAGCGGTGAACGCCGCGAGGACTTGTGAAGCGTCGGATGCCGCGGCGCCAGGGCACCCCTTTGTGGACAGGCTCGATTGGGCGAACGTCCATGCGCCATCGGCCTGGGCATCATAGGTCGCATCGCCGTAGGGCAGGCAACCCGACACGATCCGAGCTTTGCCCTGGGTCAACTCAACCGCCAAGGCCGTATTCAGCAGGACGGACTCGTGCCCGCTGCCGGGCTCCAGATTCACGATGGAGTACACGCCATCAGGGACGCCTTGGCCGTTCGCGGCGGCGGGCGCGGACGCACCCACCGTCAGACCACCAGCTAAGGCAAGAGTCGAGGCCAAGCACAAAGCAGTTATGGGGCGGGGGATATGAAAACGACCAGACATAGCACACCTCCAGTGGCTCGGGTGACACTCACCCTACGCGCCGCGCGGCATCGGCGGCGGCAGAGCCGATGCCGGAATGAGGTTGGCCGGGGTCTCGCCGCGCGCCATCGCCTCCATCCCGGCCCCCATGACCTGGATGATCCGGCCAAACGATCCCTGCGCAAACCCGCCCACATGGGGGGTGAGGATCAGGTTGGGCGCATCCCACAGGGGGTGGTTCGGCGGCAGCGGTTCGGGGTAGGTGACGTCGATCCCGGCCGCGATCCGACCCCGGGCCAACTCCGCCACCAGCGCATCCGTGTCGACGATCCCGCCCCTGCCCACATTCACCAGAATCGCCCCCTCGGCCATCGCGGCCAAGAAATCCGCGTCCACAAGGCCCCGCAATTCCGAGCTCATGGGCAGTGCGATCACCACGGCGTACGCCCCGGCCAACCAGCCGCCAACATCGCCGAGTGCGTGAACGTCATCGTGCGCGGTGCGCGCAAACAGGACCGGCTCCGCTTCCATGGCCGCGAGCATCCGGGCTAGGCGGCGTCCGAGGTCCCCCGCTCCCAAGATCAGGACGCGTTTGCCCTGTATAGACCCGGATGTCTCGTACAGCCAGTCGTGGCGATCGCGCGCCTGGGCAAACAGGGGGAACTTCTTGTTATGGGCGAGGATCATCGCCAGCGCCATCTCGGCCGTTGACCCGCCGTGCGCGCCGCGGGCGTTGACAATGGACACGCCCTCGTAGCGGCGGGCCACGTGGTCGAATCCGGCGCTCGTCATGAAGATGGCTTCAAGGGTGGGAATCGCGTCGAAGAATGGCTGCAACACACGCCAATGTGCTGCCTCGGAGACGATGGCGCGCGCCCCCTCGGCCTCGGGCGGCACCGGGGCGCCAGCAGTAAACACCACCGGCTCCAAAAGGGAAAACGGGGTCAACTCGGTCACGAAGCGGGCACGTGGGACGAGGACTTTCATTCGCGCCATCGAGTGCGATTCCTTCCTGCGGTCGGGGCAGAGACGTGAGGGACGCCGCGGGGCAACGTCACCGCCGCGGGCGAGCGTACCGCCCCAACGGGACGATGGCGCATGGCTGTGGCAGCCCGGCTCCGAGAAAGCGACGGTTCGCGGCGCGGGCAATCCAACGCACTTAGCCGTGTGGTGGAGACGGAAGTCAAGGGG
>JAIRXV010000061.1 GCA_031268115.1 Bifidobacteriaceae bacterium | reverse complement strand
ATGTAGTCTCCGTTCGCATCCTTGAGCAACTCGTTGAAATCGATGTAGGCATCGAGCCAAGACTGATAGCGGGCGTTCAACTCCCCACCCGGCAACACCATGGACGTAGCGGTGCCGGTGGTGTGGTCCATCCAACGCCCCGGCTTGTACAGGTTGTAGTTGTAAACACCGTAGGTGACGGGGTTGAGCGAATGGATCGAGATCGTGTTGATCCCATCCCAAGACGCACCTTCAACAATCCATTGCGCCATGTTCGGGACCGAGATGCCGTCGATGCCTGCTCCGGTGTAGGCGAACTTCGCTGATCCGTTCCCCGTACCCCCGTCGACGCTGCCGTTGGCGTAGGCGGTTGGCCTGCCAGTTCCCGCGGCCGTACCCCAGTCCGCGTTGTCGTTCTTCAATTCAACGTGTCCGATATCCCACCCGAACACACCGGGATAGCGCTGAGTCCGCTGATAGGTGGCGGACACCCCATAGGCGTGCGAGGGGGTCGGGTTGCCGAGGCTGTTGGTGCTGTTGGAAGCCTGATCCTCTTGGTGCCCGTACACCATGAAATCGCCGGCGCTGTAATACATGTTCTGGAAGAGATTGACGGTGGCTTCGGTAGCATCGGCGTCGATGGGAGCGACTAGATCGACGCAGTCTTCGAAAGACTCAATCGGTTCAGTCGGAGCGGCTCCAGCGGCTGTGGTCCCCAGCGTGCCAAGACCAACCCCTCCGAGAGCGGCGACAGCCAGGCTTGCCACCACTCGTCGGGTGCTGACCTGCATAGATAGACTCATTGAGCGATTACCTCCTTGTGATCGAGGCGCGCCCCGTGACATCCGCGGCGCTGCCGCTATAACCCTAGCTCAGCTACCAAGCCAACTCAACCGGTCAAGCGCCGATTTCGCCCGCGATTCAAGAACGGCCTTCCGGGTCTGCGCTGTCAAAGCGCAGACCCGGAAGGCCGTGGTTCAAGAGCCCTACAGAACTGTCACTGAGAGAACTCCGCTATAGGAGCCCGGTGCCACATCGGCTGGAACCTTGTACGCCAGAGTCCCACCCAGTGAGGCCACTCCTCGCGATGCACCTGCCGGCGAGGAACCGAACTGCGTTCCTGGCGATTTGAACCCCTCCGTCCACGCCGCCACGGCCGCTCCCGGGGTCACAGTTTGGCCTTCGGCCGTTGAGACCACGGCCGGAGCGATCCCCAACGCCTTGCCATCCACTTGCTGGGGCCCGCTCAGGAAATCCCCTGCGGCGATTGTCGCGTCCCATCCGACGCTCGCGCCAGGGCGGGTGTCTTCTACCTCGACGGCGGGCAGCACACCAGACCCAACGATCCAGGCTTTGTCCGCCGACAAAGCGGCGTCGCTCAGCGACATCGAGACCGAAGAGAAGCCCACTGCCAGCCCGCCGGCAAACGCTGGGATCTCCAAGTTCACCTCAATATCGCCCGATCCGAAGTTGTTTCGAGTACTGAAGCGGGGCAGGCCGTCCGCTCCAATGCTGTTCGAGTAGTAGGTCGCCATCCCTTCGGGCGTGTTGTTCGACGCGTTCCAAGTGCGCTGACCCCACGGCATCGTGATAGTCCAATTCGGCTGCTCGGCCAAGGTTGCCGGGCTTGGGAAGGTGAACGTCTCGCCTATGATGATGGGCTTGCCGCCATCTGCCTCGGCTATGGCCACCGCCTGCTCGTACCGACGGTATGAATAGCCCTCCGCGTCGTAGAAATCGACGGACAGGATGTCGTAGTAGTCGGTGCCCGGGTTGAACAGGTTCCAGTTGTTAGCGTCGTACTGGGCCAGCCCGCCTTCGAGGCCCTCATAACGCTGGAACTTCGGATCGCCGTCCGGGCCCCATTCGCCGTAGTTGTCGGGCAAGTCCTGGACGTTCCAGACCCACACGATATTGCTCAGACCCTTCTCAATTTCCATGTAATCGTGGAACATACGCCAAAGTCCCGCGCTACCTTCGAGCCCGGGACGCCCGCCCCACCAGAACACGTGCTGTTGCATCTCGTGGAACGGGCGCAACATGACGGTAACGCCTGCGTTCTCAAGTTGCTGCAGGAAACCGGCGTACTCATCCATCCGCAACTTCCAGTTTGTGTTGAGCGCCGTGCCATCGGTCATGAGTTCTTCCCACTGATCGTTGTACACGAAGGAGTAGATGCGATTGGGACTGGGCAGTGTCTCATGGGCCTGGTCGCCGCCCCAGTTTCCGTTCTGTTCCTGGGCCACTGTGTATTGGGGCGGCGAAACATGGAACATGATCTGAACCATCGAGCCGTTATCCCATTGCCTGATGACCTCGTTGATCATATTCTGGCGATAGGGCACCGTGCTCCCGGTAAGGAAGTCGGCCCCATAGAACCCGGGATACACGCCGAATTCGTTAGCCACCCGTTGGTGGAGCGAATCGCAGTTGGCCGGATTGGAGTACGAGCCGTCGTGGTGCATGGCCGCCACAATCCCGCTTCCGGTGATGGAGTTGAGATAATCGACCACATCGACGGCTGGGGCCAGATCGCTCACCGTCACGGTCACCTCGGCGTCGACATCGACCGTGAAAGTCCGCGAGTCGTACCAGAGCTTGACCTGATCCACCGTTACTGTTGTGCTCCCGTCCGCGATGAAATCGCCTTTGGGGACCAGTCGGTCGAAGTTCGGCAAGACTGCCGGATTGCTCGACGTGTAACTCGCCTGCACGATCTTCCCACCGGCCGGAACGGTCGCGACATTGTTCAGCACGGAGACGAAGTTAGTCGCAGAGCCCGCCTCGACGCTCGCTTCCGGTATCGAGACCGCCGGAAGCACCGGGGCCTCATCGAACCCGAGTGTGAGTTCGTCCAACACGATCTGTCCACCCGCACCGTTGTCTACTTGGTTGACGTAGATCGCGAAAGAGGTGATCCGTGTGGTGTCGAGCGTCCCGGTTCCCTCCTTGCGGAGGAAGTTCGAGATGGGCACGGAGAGGTGCTGCGGCCCCGTCGATGCCGCATCGAAGCCCGGGAAGTCCCGAAGATGGAACTCGTAGGATGCCCCATCGGATAGCTGTAGGAGGATATCCTGCCCAGAGGCGTCGTTCTGAATCCAAAAGTCCACTTGCTTGAGATCGGGCCAGTAGCCGGAAACGGCTTTGCTCCGGCCCGAATATCCGTTATTGAAGGAGTAGGTGAGCCTCATGGCGTTACCCAGAGTGTCGCCAAACGGTGAGGCGACTAGGGCGACAGAATTCTGCCCGCCGTTGGTGTTGCGCGAGTAAGCGGCGCTCACTGCGGCATCGTCCGCATAGCTATCGAACGAGTCAAGATCGATGGTGTAGGCCGGATCGCCCGCATGGGCGGGAGCGGCGCAAATGGCCCCCGAAATCAGGGCGGCGCCCGCAAGCGCCGCAAATAGTCGTCTTGGTTCCATTGAAGGTAACTCCTTTGTCGTCAATCAGAAACCTATGTTGTTGGTCGGTTGTCAGCACGTCTAGGAGGCCGGCCGATAAAGCGGCCGACGACTGCGTCAACTGGATCGGCGCAGACCGCGCTGACCAGTTGAGACGCAGCAGCTAGCATTGCTAGGTCGGTGCTTTTCGGCACCGACCTGGAACGACTGAAGCGGTTGCGAAGATGCACCGCTGTCAGTCGCCATCGACGCGCCCAAGTCTAGCGGAGCCTACTGAACCGGTCCAGTGGTTGGCGTCAATGACTTATCCTCCGGCGTCTCCTGCAAGGGATTGCGGGGCGACATAGACCCAATTCGCGACCAGCCAGCGCCAAGACAGAAAGCTACCTAGGCGGCCGCGGATCTCTCAGGCAGTCGCAGGCGGTCTTAGGCCGGCGGAGTCCCGGGCCACTGCCGCCGTGGTGCCGCGAACAACCAGACCCGAAGACGGCGTGGATTCGGAATTCACCTCGCGCCCCTCCAGAACTGCTAGAACCGCCCGAGCCACCTGCATCCCGTACCCCCGAACATCGGTGGAAATGGATGTCAGGGGCGGATACATCATCCGGGAGAGAACCGAATCGTCCCAAGCGACAAAAGAAACGTCGTGCGGCACGGCCACGCCCATCTCGCGCGCGACGGACAGACCCACTGCCGCCATCACATCGTTGTCGTAGATGATGGCTGTCGGCCTCGGAACACTGGAAAGCAATCGGCGAGTGGCCATCATGCCCTGTTCCGACGAGAAATCCGTTGCCACGCTTTCTGGCTCGGGCAGCCCCAAGGTGGCCGCTTCGTCGGCTAGGGCCGTGGCGCGGGCCTCGGAGTGAAGGTACTCCGCAGTGCCCCCAACGTGCGCAATCACCAAGTGTCCCAAGGCGGCCAGGTACCGCACTGCCTGACGCATCGCACCGGCATCGTCCGTGCTGACTGTCGGGGCACCGTGATCCCCTTGGGGGCCCACCACAACGAATCTAAGATCGATGTCCCGTAGCAACTGGGGGCGGCTATCCGCCACCTCAAGGTCGGTCAAGAGGATCGCATCGACTTTCCGGCTAGCCGACCAGCGCCGATAGGTCTGCTCCTCGTCCTCCCGCGAACTCACCACTTGCAGTACCAAAGCGATATCCCTTGGCCCTAAGACTTCTTGGATGCCGGAGATCAGCTCCATGTAAAACGGCTCAAAGCTCAGCAACAGCGCGTTGCGGTTGAGCACTAGGCCAATCGATCCGATCCCAGTGCCAGCCAACGCGCGAGCTGCCGTGCTGGGCTGCCAACCGCACTCGGCCGCGATTGAGAGGATACGCGCGCGGGTCGCTTCCGAAACACCAACCTTGCCATTCAGGGCATAGGAAACCGCACTCTTAGACACACCCGCTCGCTGGGCGATTGCCCCAATTGTTGGCCTGATCACCTTGACTCCTCGACATTAGGACCTGGGATGGTGCGTTTTCTCTGACACCCTAGGCCGGTCACGCGGATGATTGTTCCACGCTTGCGCGCCGCCCATTGCATCCCACGCCCACAGTCCGCGCGAGTCTGGCCCGAGCCGTTTGGGCGCGACTCCCGGCCCGACTCATGGCAGCTTCGCGGTCGGTGGAAGATCCAGGCGCGTCAGGACGTTGCGCGCCGGCCCCAAGGCAACAACCGTGGGGTGTGCCGCGTCCTCGCCTTGCCGCGGACTCCAGTACCACGCGCCGTTTGCGTTGGACGGAATCTTCCATGCCTCCGCCCCGCTACTGGGATCGATCCCCGACATCGCGGACGAGGTGAACACGACAATTTCACCGCCGTTGACCACATCGGCCGCCCTGTAGGCCACGCCGATGGGCGGCCGCCACGTCCAGGCCACCGTCCCGTCCGTCAGATTCACCGCTTTGAGTCCATTGACCGAACCCACATAGATGCGCGTGGCGTCGCTGCCCTCGAACGCCGACTGCGCGGACAGGGATTCGGGTCGACGCCAAACGTCCTCCCCGGTCGCCGGGTCCATCAGCACCATCGAGTTCTCGGCGTCGATGACGGCCAGCATCTCCCGCCCGTCCGCCACCAAAGCCATCGCATCGGTGGCCGTACGAAGATCCTCGACTCGATGCCTGACCCCCTGGCCGTCCGTGTAGTTGGTTGGCGGATTCGGCTCAGACCCGCTCGCGGCCATCAGCGCCACATCTCCGGAAGGGCTGACCAACAGCCGCCCACAGGCGGCGAGATCGAGCCGTCCATCCGCTGCGGCAACCAATGCCTGATACGGCCCCACCCCAATGCGCGCGATCCCGCCTTCAACAACGATGGTGGTTGCGCCCTCAGGATCCGATACATAGCAACCGGGCACCTCTATTGGCGTCACCCAAGCGATGGCACCGTCCGAATGGAAAGCCAACGCCGTGGCCCCTTT
>JAIRXV010000060.1 GCA_031268115.1 Bifidobacteriaceae bacterium | reverse complement strand
TTTGTGCGCCAGATGCATACCGACTCCGGCCTGCTCCACCACCTGGCGAACGGCGTCAGTTTGGAAGAGGCTCAGTCACGAGTCATGGCCTATGTCTCCAAGTACGCACCGGCGCCTGGCAAGGCACCACTAGCGGGGAATTCGGTCAGCACCGACCGGGGTTTCATTGACCGGGATCTGCCCCAGTTTGGGAACTACCTGCACTACCGGACCATAGATGTGTCCTCAATCAAGGAACTGGCCCGCCGGTGGTACCCGCGCGTCTATTTCGCGGCGCCAGAGAAGCTGGGGGGCCATCGCGCCCTAGCGGACATCTACGACTCGGTCGACGAGTTGCGTTATTACCGGACCACCATGTTTGTCCGCGATCCTGGCCCAGACAGCGACACGGCCCGCGCCGCCGCACTGGCGATCCAGGAATCGACGGTGCGGGAATCGGACCCGCACGCCTGACCCATCCAAGAGCGTGTACCATTCTGCGTGGTGGCTGTAGCTCAGTTGGTAGAGCACCAGATTGTGGATCTGGGGGTCGCCGGTTCAAGCCCGGTTAGCCACCCCAGATGTGTCAGGCTGAAACAGTGTGCCACTGAACCAGCCGTTGGCGGATAGCTGTAAGAGCCCTTCTCCCCCGCCATTGCCAGCGCCTCTTGCTGCACGTCCTTCCTGGTCAGGATGTCGAACGGGTATTGCAGCTTGGACTCGACGCGGCGAGTGGGGCGCGGCGGGGCGCCCACGGCGTCTTCTATGATGAACAGCTTCTTGAAGAATACCTGGTTGGCCAGGCGGCGGGGGTCGGCGTTGGACCTGTCGTAGAGGGCGACAGGATTCCCGGCCAGATGGAGGGCGTCGTCAATGAACTGGCGGCACTCGGTGTAGTCCTCCGACAGGATTGTCAACTCGGCCTGGACCACCTCAAGGCGCTCTTGGAGTTCGCGCTCCTTGTCCCCCAGGACATCAACGGGGATAGCCCCGGCTAGGTGCGCGTCCACGAGGGTCCGCTGCTCGGCCTTGATCTGCGCCGCCTCGGCGGTCTTCGCCGCCAAGTCTGGGGCAGCCGAGGCCATCAACTCATCGAACTGGGTGTTCACCAAGTCACGCAGGGCCGGTCGGATTTCCGGCGGGATTTCGACAGTCTTGTAATGCTCGCGGATCAGCCGCTCGACGGTCTTGATGGGGATGGCCTGCATCCGGCAGTCAGTGATCTTCTCGTTGCGGCCCGAGCACACGAAGTACGGGTAGATGCGTCCACCGCCGGAGCGGGCGTGGACAATGATGAGCCGCGACTTGCACGAGCCACAGTAGACCGACCCTTTCAGGTAGTGGTCGTGAACTTGAGTCCGATCCGATGCCGAGCAGTGCGCCTGGAGGACTTGTTGGACTTGGTAGAACACCTCGGGCGGGACCAGCGGCTCGTGGACCCCCTTGTAGCTGGTGCCTTGGAAGATGACGGTGCCCTTGTAGTAGGGGTTGGTCAGAATCCGGTGGACGGCATTGGGTGAGAGTTCCTTCGAGGGGCGTTTCGGCTTGGCCAAGGTGGTCAGGCCGCGCCGGGTCAACTCGCGGCGCATCTGCTGTTCGGTCCAATCCCCGGAGGCGAACGCCTTGAACGCCCACGCCACCAGCGGCCCACGCTCCGGGTCCACCTCGACGGTGCGGACCTCGCGCCCAAACTGGTCGCGCTGGCCTACGTTGATGTAGCCGATAGGGGCCAGACCCGGCGTGCCGCCGGTCAACGCCTTCTGGGTCATGCCCTTGATCGACTCGGTGGCGAGGTTGCGGGAGTAGAACTCCGCAATCGAGGACATGATGCCGTGCATCAGCATCCCCGAGGGAGTCTCGTCAATGTTCTCGGTGACCGACACCAGGGTCACCCCGGCCTGCTGCAACGTCATGTGAATGTTCACGTCATCGGCCCGGTTGCGGGCCAGGCGGTCAACCTTATGGACGATGCAGTAGGCGACCTTGTGTTCTTGGACGTAGGTCAGCATCCGCAGCAGCGCGGGCCGGTCGGCCTTGCGGGCCGATTCGCCCGCGTCCACGAACTCCTCGATGAGTTCCGCTTCAAGCTGCTCGATCTTCCGCTGTACGGCTGCGCGTTGCGCGGGGATGGAGTAGCCCTCATCCTGGCCGCCCTTCTGGGCCTGCTCCTTGGTCGAGACTCGCAGATAGGCGACCGCTCTGGGGTGCGCGTGGACTTCTTCGGCGCAGATGCGCGGAGTTTGGTGGGCCATGATGACTACCCTTCACGAAGCACAGTGGTGTTCGACCGGGATCGCATCATGGGCCGCAGGCTGATCGCCTTTGGCGTGCTGGGCGAGTGATCCGCCCTGCCTTCGTTTCGGGTTCCCACCCGGTCAAACACCATCATAGCGAGTCGCCGCTCAGGCGGCGGGCATACTCGCCCGGTTGTGCGGCAAGTGCAGGTTCAAGCCCATCAGGCGGTCGGCCTCAGGCTGGTCGCGGAACCGCTGGCCAAGGGCGTGCATGACGAACATGTTGGCCAGCGCCTCCAAGTCGAGCGGGTTGTCTTCGGACGCGACGCTCAGGTGGCGCTCATCCTGGGGCACGCGGTCGGTGCGGCGGCGGTACTTCCTACTCATTGGTCCACTCCTCCGGGTCGGGGATCGTGGACGGCTGGCCCCGCATGGCGATGTCCATCTGTTCCTCGCGCTGGACGCGCCTGCGGTTCTCCTCGGCGAGGAGGCAGGCCACGAGGTCTTCTTCCCGGTCGCCCAGGTTGACGGGCGGGTTGGGGTCTTCCTTGGGCTGATCGCCTGGCCAGAGCACAGGACGCGGTGAGCGGCACCAGTCGAGGCGGCAGCCGAGCGTGGCCACGGCCTCCCTCATGCGGCCTTTCCATTCCTCCAGGTCGCGTTGCCATAGGAACTTGGCTGAGAGGTTCTGCTCCTCGTCGTGGGCTTGGAGCCAGTGGCACCACAGGCCGGTCAGGAGTTCGATCAGGAGTTCGTGGCGGTGCCACCACGGCGGGATGGTCGTGGCGGGAATCCCCCAAACTTCGACCAGATCGCGCACCCAGGCGTTGAGCTTGAGCATGTAGTAGGAGTAGTCCTGCTCGTTCAACTCGCGCCAGACGATGGGCACCATCACGTCCTCTGCGGGCGAGGCGTTGTCGGTGGTGTCCAAATCGGGTACCGGGTCGTCCGGGTCGAAGGGTTCGGGTATCGGCATCGTCATGGCTTGGACTCACATTCCGATGGCGGCGGGCGCGGGCCGGGTGGCGGGCTGAATTGTGGCCGTGCCAGCTTGGCTGTTGGGGCCGCGCGCGGCCACTGCCTGCCCACTGGCCTGTGACGGGCCATCGATGGCTCCGGCTTCGCCGGCCAGCGGGCGGGGCTTACGATGCACGGTGTAGTTGGAGCGGGCCGAGTCGTGGCCAATCCTGCGGGCGATGAACTCTTCGCGCTCGGACATCTGCCCGTCCGCGTCGGTGACGGTGTACGGGTGGACGTAGCCCTCGGCGACCACCCAATCCATCTTCTCGATCTGCGCTGCGGCGCGTTCGGCGCTGCGCCGGAACATCACCAGGTCGTGGAAAGTGGTCTCTCCTTGAGTGAAGGAGCCGTCCGGGTTGCGGGTGTAGTGCTCTTGGCCCAACTTGATGAACAGCCGGGCGTCGCCGTTGTCTGTGCGGGTCAACATCGGCGTCGAGGCGACGAACCCCGAGACCGAAGTCTGCGTCTTGAGTGGCATCTGTGATCCTCTTGACAGGGCAGCCGCCTCGGACAGCAGCCGCGTTCACTTCACAGGTGCGCTAGGTTCCCCTACGAGCCGGGCCGGAGCTGACGTTCGACACCAGCGCGGTCTTCTGCGAGTTGTTTGCCGTCAGGGCGTTTTGGCCAGGGGCGCAAGTCGGTGATGATGGGGCGGGTGGAGCGCAGCAGGGTGACGCCGGTTCCGAACGGCAGGGTGCGGATCGCTTCGGGCGGCATGATCGGAACGCGCCGGATTGAGCGTTGAGTGGACAGGCCGCCGGTCTCAGAACGGGTGTCGGAGACGGTGGTCTCGTCGCGTTCGCCGATCAGCGTGGAGATGTCTCTCAGGTCGGCGGGGCTGGACGCGCCGCCGAGGATGATCTTGACGATGGATGCGTCCCAGATCGCCCCGGCAGCGTTCTGGCCCCACTTGTCACGGGCTTGAGCGAGGGATTGCAGCACGGGCATGGTGGTGATGCCGGTGCCGCCGCCCTCGGCCATCAGGATCGGCAGGGAGGGCAGTGGCGCGAGGTTCCCGATTTCATCGAGTGCCAGCAGCAAAGGTGGGTCGATTCGCGCTCCCGGCGAACGGGCGGCGAGGTGGCGGGCGGTTTCCACGAGGTCTTCCACGAACGCGGCCACCAAGGCGGCGGACGCTCCGGCCCCGGCTCCGGTGGCCAACAGGTAGAGCGTGCCCTTGTTGGCGAGGAAGGTGGCAGGGTCGAACTGCTCGCCGGGTCCAGGCGAGACGGTTTGGAGCACGCGCGGGTCAGCCAGGGCAGACAGCGACAAGGACACTCCCTGCCAGATCGAGTCGCGGGTTCTCGGGTCTGAGTGGATGGTGGCGTCCAGGGATTCGGCCCAGCCGGTCGCGGCGCCGGGGCTGGTGCGCAGGATGGTCACGGCATCGGCGGCGGCCATCGGGTCGAGGGTCCAGCGGAACACTTCGGCGGCGTCACGACCGTCCAGGGCGGCGGCGTGCAGTAGCGCCTGGAGAGCGGTTCTGGTCTTCCCTTCCCAGAAACCGCCGTTCTCAACCCCGCCGCCGCCCAACCCGGTGGCCGAGGCCAAGCCAGTGGCGCGGATCATCGCGGTCAGGGGCTGTTCGCAGCCGCGCACCGGGGACCACCGCAAACCGGAGGGCAGGCCCTCTGCCAGGTGCTGCGGGTCGAACACGGCGATGGGTCCGGCCTCCTGCCTGGCTTTCATTGTGACGGTGAGGTTGTCGGGCCGTGTGCTGGTTGTGACGACAGCGCCGGGGGCGTCAAGGATGGCGTTGATGACGATGTGCAGGCCCTTGCCGGAACGTGGCGGGCCGATCAGGAGGATCGAGTCTTCGACTGACGCCCACACCGGGATGCCGTGGGCGGTCCCGAGGAGATAGCCGACATCGGCGGTCTTGGGCGAGGTGATGGATGGCCGTAGGGTGCTGCCTCGCTTCAGGAGGGCTTTACCGGACGCGAGCATCCGCACCTCGTCACGGCTGGCGGTTCCGGCGATGCGGCGCGGGTCTGACTTGGCCCGCTGAGTGCGGTTGCGGATCGTGGACCACAGCCAGGCGGCTAGCGCTCCAGCGCCGACGATCAAGATTCCGGCGGTGATCCAGTAGGCGATTGGGCTCAACCCGGCGCAGCCGATGGCCGTGCCCGGATCGGTTGGGTGGGCCAGGACGGAGATGCCCGACGCCCACGAGCCGGACGGTTGCGGCTGTCCGGTCAGGAACGCGGCGACAGTTCCGGCCAGCCGCAGAAGCAACCCGACAAGAGCGATGAGAACCAGGGCGGCGATTCCCAGGTTCGCCAGAGAGTCGCGGCCCGCTGGAGTCTGGTTGGGCGCGCTCATGGATGCCCGAGCGGTTGGCAGACGACAGTAGTCGCGGATTGGCGACCGAACAGAATGACCTCTCTAGAGGGCAGCCCTTCGACAATCTGCCGTGACAGAGACATGCCCAGTTGGCCTTCCGCCGTGGCGGACATGTCCCCAGCGACGTAGGCGACGATTACCGGCTCGCCAGGAATGAACCCTTGCTCCCAGATAACAACGTCGGCGGTGAGCCGTTGGTTTGGCAACCCGTCAGGGTTTGGTGGTGCCCACGCGGAATCGACTGGCGAATAGGGCAGTGTCGGCTCGGGCCTGGCCTCAGCCTGTTGTCCCAGGCCGGTGCCGGAGCCGCCGGAGAACTCCACCCGCCCGACATGGACAGAGCCGTCCGGGTCTATGACCTCGACCTCGTAGGGGCCGCCTCGATCCGCGTACAGGTGGTCGAGGAGCAGGCCCATCCGGTCCTTGTGCAGCAGGTGGGGCGGCACGCTGCGAGGTATGCCCATCATCCACACGGACAAAGAGCCATCTTCCTGGATGGAGATGCGGGCCAGTGGCATTTCTTCGGTCCAGCGGTAGTAGTCCAGGCTCATGGTCAGGCCTTCCTTGTCATTCTCTGGGTGGTGTCGAAAAGTGCGAGTTCGGCGGGGTGGAGTTGATGTTGGACCACGAAGGAGCGGTCTTTGATCCGCCACAGCCCCTGCCCGGTCGAGAGCGTGGGGAGCAGCTTCTGTTCGGTTCCGGTCAGGCCTAGCGCCTCGGCGGCGCCTCTGGTCTGGTCGGACTCCTGCCGGTAGATGATGCGGGTCTCGGCGTTGGCCAACAGTGAGGATGCAAGCGCACGCATGGCGGTGCCCTGGTCGCCCACGTTGTCCAGGTCGGTGAGCTTGTGGAAGATCAGCATGTTGGCGATGCCGTAGTGCCGGGCCAACCTCCATTGCGCGTCCATCCGGCGCAGCAGCGCCGGGTGGGACATGAGCCGCCAGGCCTCGTCGTATATCACCCAGCGCTGGCCGCCGTCCGGGTCGAGCAGCGCGGACTCCATCCACGCCGACGAGCAGGTCATCAGAACGCTGATGAGGGTGGAGTTCTCGGCGACGGCACTCAGATCGAGGGAGACCATCGGCAGCGTCGGATCGAAACGGACGGTGGACGGCCCATCGAACAGTCCGGCCAGGTCCCCGGCGACCAGGCGGCGCAAGGCGTGGCCGACTTGTCTGCCGTCTTCGGCCAGCCGC
>JAIRXV010000048.1 GCA_031268115.1 Bifidobacteriaceae bacterium | reverse complement strand
CGCTGTGACCCTACCTAAGCTCGCCGTCGGTGCCTACCCCATCCAGGCCTCATACCGCGGATCGCCTGTGGCCACCTACGCATCGGTGGCAGTGGGCACGCTCACTGTGGTCAAAGGTGTGACCCCGAAGGTCAAAGCCGCATTTACTGCGAAGTCAGTGAAACACACGAAACGCGCTAAACTAAACGTCCGGGTCAGCGCCTCCGGGGTGAAACGCCCCGCCGGTCAAGTGACGGTGACCTGGCAGAAGGGCAAGACCAAAGACTCGGCCACCTATACTCTCAAGGCCTCCAAGCGGGGCAAAGCGACTTTGAACCTGCCGAAGATCAAGAAGAAGGGCTCCTACAAGGTGACTGTCACGTTCACGGGGACTGGGCGCGTGGGTACAGCGTCAGCGCGCACCAAGCTCCGAGTCACCTAAAGGAAACACAACCGTCGGCCGGGCAGCTCTCGGCCGATCCATCAAGTTTACAAGCCCACCGATGTGGGCGAAATATGAGATGAGAGGAACTAAGACATGAAGAAACGCCATGCGGGCCTGCTTGTGGGTCTGACAGCGACTGGCCTTGCCGTGGGCGGTTTTGCCGCACCGGCGATGGCTGCCCCGGGGGTAGTCACGGTGATCCAAGCCGGGGTAGTACCGGGCCAAGGTGCCACGCTCTATTGCCAGGATCCAACTGGCGCAACCGGCTCTTGGGACGATGAGGATTCGACGCGTGCCGATGCAAGCGGGGTGCTTACGTTTGTTACCAACACTGGGGGCAGCGGGACGTGGGCTATCCCCGGCGCCACCTGCACGGTCTACTTCAATACCGTCACCGGCCCAACAGATCCCGTGACTCACGTGGCACCGGTCGTGTTTCCCGGCCAGACGCTCGGCGGTGAAATAGGTACGCCCGACTCGGTCTCGGTCTACGGCTCGCCGATGATCGCAACATTCGCTCTCGACGCAGCAGGGAACTTTACCGTCAGCGGCTTCTCACTGATCACGTCGGCAGCAATTGCCGGCACCGTGGTGCCTGCTCCGATCGACACCAGTACTACGGTGGTCCGTCTGCATCGGGTATTTGACTCCACGGTCACTCTGGTAAGAGAGACTCGGGTGACGGCCGCCAATAATCCGTTGCAGGGCACGGGAACGTTCGTCTTCGGCAATTTGACCCCGAATGCGGTGTACTTCGTCGAAGTCCGCAGCCCGGGCTACGTCAACACGTGGTACGGCGGCGCGACCGGCGAACTCGACCCGTATGACCCGGCCTTTGCTGGCGTCGTGGCACCAGCGGGCGGGCAGACCGCCCAGATCCCGGCAATCACATTGGCGCAGGCCGGAACCAGCATCAACGGTATCCTCACTGGCTTCTCCGCCCGTACCATCGTTGGGGCGTGGAATCCCCTGACGGGCAAGGCTTACGTGGGCACCGTCACGGCGGCTACCTCGAGCTACACCATTCCCGGCCTGAGCGAGGGTGTGTGGGTGGTTGAAGCCGTCGATTCCCGTGCCCGGTACGCCTATGCCATTTTGGATGTCACTGGCCCGGGCGTGGTTCACAACCTTGCTGCCGCTCAGCTGCCGTCGCGCGAGCTCGGCCTTACGTCAACGGCCATCTCAGGCATGCCCGAGGCGAATGCTGTGGTGACGGCCCAGTCCACCACGTTCGGCGCCGGCTATGGGATTGTCCCGGCCTACGCCTACACCTGGATTTCAGGCAACAAGATCATTGGAACCGAGGCCTCGCTAACAGTTCCGGCTGCGGTTGGGACGGATCTGTACGTGTTGACCACCGTGGCCCCTGCGGGTTTGGCTCCCGTGTTCACCGTGACCTCGGCCTACGGGAAGATCACCAAGCAGAAGGCGCCCATCTTCAATTTCAAGGTCAAGGGCACTTTGAAGGTGGGCAAGAAGGTAGGTGTGGTTGTTCCTAAGGCAGCCAAGGGCTTCAAGCTGACCTACCAGTGGTATGCCGGTGGCAAGAAGATCGCCGGCAAGGCCGCCAAGAAGGCCACGTTCAAGCTGACCAGCAAGCAGGCCGGCAAGACTATCTCCGTCCAAGTCGTCTACAAGAAGGACGGCTTCACCAACGGCAAGGTCAAGAGCGCCAAGACCGCCAAGGTCGCCAAGTAGGTTTTCCACCCAGGACGCCGGTGAAGCCCGCCGTCCACAACGTCCTGAAGGCCCGGCCCCACCGAGGGGCCGGGCCTTCAGGACGTCCAGTCCCGGTCAAGCGGTTGGCCTGGCCCCAGGCGGCCACTACAGTGGGGCCGAGGATGGCGCCGGCGGCGCCTGGCCAGCACTCACAGGACGCGAGACGTGACAGATTCTTTTCCCCACACACCGCCCCACCGTTCCATCTCCCCAACCCCACGCGGCAACTCGGTCGATGATGTCATAGCGGGACTGATCCCACCCCATTCGCGGGTGCTGCTCGTGGGCCGCCAATCGCCAGATCTTGTCGCCGCGCTAGAGGGGGGCGGCTGCGGCGTCGAGTGTTTACCACCCGGCAGGGGTGAGGTCAAAGGTGGGGGGTGGGACGTCATCGTCCACTGGGGCATACCTCTCGAAGGGGAGCCGGACCTCAACCTTGTGCGCAGTTGGCTAGCCGAAGGCGGGAAGCTGATAGCTGCGGTAGCCAACGCTTCGCACGGCGCCCGGCGCCTCGGGTTGCTGCTGGACCGTTTGCCCGCCCCGGATGAGTCGCGGCCGGGAGCGGTGGCCTACGGCTGGCGCGGTCTCACGGACCTGCTGGAGCAGCGCGGGTGGACCGTGGCCGATGCCGTGGCCACCGTGGCCGACGTGTTGAACGGGCTGCCCGGGCCAGACCAAGAGGGCGAGTCCCTAGGCGAGGCGGCCCTGCCATTCGAGGTTGTCGAGTGGGTCCGCGATCAGCCCCGGGCCCGCGACCGGGAATTCGTGGTTGTCTGCGTCCCGAGCGACCCCAACGGCGGGGTGGCACCGACACCGATCCCGCGACCCGCCGTCGATCTGCCCCGCCCAGACGACATCTTTGCCCGCGAGCGGCGCCAACGGGACGCCGAAGTCAAGGCGTTGACGGACATGGTCCAACGCATCCTGGAAACCGTGGATCACCAGGCCTTGCTCACCCTAGACGCATCGGTCGGAGATAAGGCGGCGGCCGCGACCGCGCGGCTGGCCGCAGAACGCGCCAGGGCTGATGCGGTGGCGGCCGCGGCCACCAATACGCAGCAGTTGCTCGAATTGCGGGCCAGCTTCGGTGAAGCCTTGAAGGCGGCCAAGGTCGCCATGCGTAAGGAGGCCAATCACCGCGTTGCGGCAGAACGGCACCGGGTCGCGTTGCAATACCGCAGTTCGATGTCCTACCGGTTGGGTCGCGCCATCACCGCCCCGGGGCGGCTGGCTGGGCGCGTGCTTAGGCGCCTCCTGCGGCGCCGCCCCAAGGGGCGCTGATGGCGCCGCTGTTCTCGATCGTGACTCCCGTCTACGATCCACCGGTTGATGTCCTGAAGGAAACCATCGCCTCGGTCCAAGGTCAGAGCTTCGGGGACTGGGAGTGGATCTTGGTGGACGATGCCTCGCCCAACCCGGACGTGCTTGCCGAACTACGCGGCGCGGAGGCCGGGGATGAGCGGATCCGGGTGGTGGCACGGGCCGACAACGGGCACATCGTCAAAGCCTCGAACGATGGCATAGCGGCGGCCACAGGCGAGTTCATCGTTCTACTGGACCACGACGACTTGTTGACCGGAGACGCCCTTGAACGTGTCGCTGAGGCGTCTGCGGCCCAACCCGCCGCACACATCTTTTAATCTGATTATTAAAAAATAGAACCTCGCGGCCGAGGCTACCATAAGTTA
>JAIRXV010000002.1 GCA_031268115.1 Bifidobacteriaceae bacterium | reverse complement strand
GCGCATCCTCCACACCGACTACCGCAGACCCCACCACACCCACCCCGAGACCATTTCCACCGTCATAGCGCTCGTGTTCTATCGAGCGAGTTTTGGATAAGGCTCTCTGCCTCCTTGCGTCGGGCGCGTCCCGATCCCTATTTCGACTGAGAGGTCAAGTGCGATGACGAAGGTGTCCGTTGGTACCCGCATTGGTGTGGTGCGCGCGTTGATTGGCGCGAGTGCACTCGTGGGGCTTGTGGTCGCGGGAGTGGCTGCCCCGGCCGAGGCGGCAAGAGCTAAGCCTAAAGCCGTGGTGACGATCTCCGTTCGGGCCGCTGCCGACAGAGGTACCACGGTGACCGTCAGCGGTAAGGTCAAGAGTTCCACCACCCGCAAAGTCATCGGCAAAGCCAAGGTTGCCGTCCAGTACCGCGTGCCTGGCGGTAAGTGGCGCACGCTCGCCACCGTCAAGTCCACTAAGGCCGGCAAATTCAGTGTCAAGACCGTACTAGCCGAGACGCGTGAGTTCCGCGCCAAGGTCCTCTCCACCAAGAAGTACCGGGCTGGTGTCTCGAAGGTGAAAACCACCACCGCCCGAGTCGTAGTTGTACCCCAATCTCTTGCCGCGGCACCCGCCACTCCGGATGTGCTCGATGTCGGCGGAAACGTCACGGTCACAGGGAGCGCGAGCCCCGGACTCATCGGCACGCCCGTACATCTCCAGGTGCAAAGCGGCCAGGAGTGGGGCACCATTGCCAGCGCTACTGTCGCGCCAGATGCCAGCTTCGCTATTGGTGCCGCTGTGAACACCGCCGGAAGAGGCCAGCAACTCCGGGTCTACGCGCCGGGAGATGCGGCCAACGGCATCGGCGATGCCACCGCCCCCGCAGGAGCCGTGACTGTATACATGTGGTACCCAGTGTGGGCGGTGGGCGAAATCACTTCGGACTACGCGGCAAGCGGAACGGAGATGCTCAACGGAACGCCCTACGAGGAGAGTCTGACCTTTTGTGGCTCGGAGAGGTGCAACCGAGGCGGCGTCACCGGCAGCGCTACCTACAACCTTGATCGCAAATGCACCACTTTCCGCGCCTCTCCCGGAATCCGAACATCGGCGAGTTCAACTAATGGCAGCGTTCGCCTGCGCGTTTGGAGGGAGGATTCCGAAGTTCCCCTGAAGGGAAACACTGGCACTTACTATGCCCCGGGCCATGTGGAAGTCCCCGTGGACAACGTCCTCCGCTTCGCCATTACGCTTGACCAAGTACCGGGTCACGAAGGTGCCTTAGGTAATCTGGTCCTGGGAACACCGCAGGTCCGATGCGCCTTCGACCCGACCACGCCATAGGACAGAGCCAACAGCACTTCTGTTCATCGGGAGAGTTCCCGAATCGGCTAACAGCGCGATCCGGTCTATCGGCGCCCATCCGCGGGACCGGTCTGACCGTCCGTGGCCGGCGGCGTGAGCTGGGGGCAGCGCATCCGTCGTTCGGCGGACTCGGCGGCATCGAGCCAGCGTTCCTCCAACGCGGCCGCCTCGGCTTTGAGCGCTAGCAGTTCGTCGTTGAGCGCAACTAGGCCGGCGAAGTCTGAGGGGTCGTGAGCGGCCATTGTGGCGTTGACGCTGCCGATTCGAGCATTGACCTTCGCGAGCTTCCGCTCGACTGTAGCGAGCAGCTTGCGTGTCGCGCGCGCCTGCGCGCTACCCGCGCCCGCACCATCACCCGCACACCTACCCCCGCCCGCGCCCAGGCCCCCACCCGTACCCTGCGGGCCATTCGTGCCCTTCCCCAGGGCAGACACCTTCTTCGGCGGCGCGCCTTGTCCGGCATCGGCCAGTTGCAGGTACTCCTCGACACCGCCGGGCATCATCCGGAGCTGACCACCGACGATGGCGTACTGCTGGTCTGTCACCCGCTCCATGAGGTAGCGATCATGAGTGACCACGAGCAGTGTGCCCGGCCAAGAGTCGAGCAGGTCCTCCATGGCCGCGAGCATGTCCGTGTCTAGATCGTTGGAGGGTTCGTCGAGGATGAGCACGTTGGGTTCGTCCATGAGCACGAGCGCCAATTGGAGGCGCCGTCGCTGCCCGCCGGAAAGCCGTCCCACGGGTGTGCGCATGTGTTCGGCCCCGAACCCGAGCCGTTCCAGGATGTGTCCTGGCGTGAACTCGTCGCCGCTGCGGGCCGTTGCCCCGTCGCGTCCGCCTCCAGTCCAGCCGAGCGACTGCCCTGCGGCATACTCCCGTTTGCGCTGGGCGATCAGATCGTCCGCGGTCGCCTCGGGGGCTGCGGCCAGGTCGGTTGTTTCCTGCGTCAAGGTCGCCAACTTGACGGTCTTGCCGATCTTGACTCGCCCGGCCGTCGGCCCGAGCCGGCCGGCCACCACCGCCAGCAGCGTCGACTTGCCCGCTCCGTTCGCGCCGAGGATCCCGCTGCGTTCGCCGGGCCCGATCAGCCAGGTGACATCGCGTAGAACCGGTGGGCCGTCATCGTAGGCGGCGTCGACGTCAACCAGGTCGATGACGTCCCGACCCAGGCGGGCCGTGGCCAGCCTGGTTAGTTCGATCGAATCTCGCGGCGGCGGCTCTGCCTCAATCAGTTCGGCGGCGGTATCGAGGCGGAAGCGCGGCTTGGACGTGCGGGCAGGTGCGCCTCGCCGCAGCCACGCCAACTCTTTGCGCATCACGTTGCGCCGGCGTGTCTCCGCGGCTGCCGCTTGCCGGTCGCGTTCGACCCGCGCCAGCACGTAGGCCGCGTATCCGCCCTCGAACGGCTCGACTCGCCCGCCGTGGACCTCCCACGTGGTGGTACACACCGCGTCAAGGAACCAGCGATCATGGGTCACCACCGCCAACGCCCCAGACCCGACGGGCCAGCGGCGGCGCAGGTGGTCCGCCAGCCAGGCGATTGCCTCCAGGTCGAGGTGGTTGGTGGGTTCGTCCAGGAACAGGACATCGTGCTCACCCGCTAGGACTGCGGCGAGGGCGACGCGGCGCCGCTGTCCGCCGGACAGTTCGCGCAGCGGCGCCTCCCAATCCAGATCGGCCACCAGCCCCGCCAAAATCTCGCGGATGCGGGGTTTGGCCGCCCACTCGTGTTCGGGCATATCCCCGACGATGGCGGCCCCCACCGTCGATCCCATTTCGCCCCGAGCGGTTCCGGGCCGATCCGGGTGCGGGCGGGGCAGCCCAGCTTGGGGGAGGACGGCAACGTCGATGCCACCGCGATGCGTCACGCGGCCTGAGTCGGGCGCGCGCAGGCCCGCTAGCACGTCCAAGAGAGTGGTCTTGCCGTCGCCATTGCGTCCGACTATGCCGATCCTGTCCCCCGAATCGATCCCCAGCCGAATGCCGTCGAGCACGGCTCGGCCTTGATAGGCGATGGAGACCGCTTCGGCCCCGAGTAGATGCATGGAGCCGGTCAGCGAGCGTCCGGGGCGGTCGCCGGGCCGGCGCTACCGGCGTCTTGGATGGGCGCGGGGGGAGCGTTAGCCGGCGCTTGCTCGGTGGGGTCGGTGGGTTCGGTGGGTTCGGTTTGCTCGGTGGGTGCTGGCGCCTGGGTGGGGGAGGCGGTATTCGAGCTGCCGGTGGGTTCGGTGGGTTCGGTGGGTTCGGTGGGTTCGGTGGGTTCGGATTGTTCGGTTTGTTCGGTGGGTGCTGGCGCTTGGGTGGGGGAGGCGGCTGGGCGAGGGCCGTCATCGTGCGCGGAAGGATCCGAGAGCTGAGGCGAACGCTCCATGGCCCGCAAACCGTTCCAAGCTAAGTTCGTCAAGTGGGCAGCGACCGTCTTCTTGTCCGGGGTGCGTTCCTCTAACCACCATTGGCCCGTGAAAGCAATCATACCGACCAGCATTTGCGCGTAAAGCTGCGCGGTGGTGGGGTCCAGGTTGCGACGCGAAAACTGCTGCGCGAGCAGCGCTTCGACATGGTTGGCAATGTCCCCGAGCATCGAGTGGAACGGACCCATGGCCTGGGCCACTGGCGAATCGCGGACCAACACTCGGAAGCCATCCTCGTTGTTCTCGATGTAGTCGAGCAACGCTAGCGCCGTCCGCTCCACGATCATGCGCGGATGCCCAGGTGAACGCAGCGGCGCAGTCAGCAACCCGGCCAGGGCCGCGACTTCGCGGTCCACTACCACCGCGTAGATGCCCTCTTTGCCGCCGAAGTGTTCATAGACGACGGGTTTAGAGACTTCAGCGCGGGCGGCGATTTCTTCGACCGAGGCGGGCTGGAAACCCTT
>JAIRXV010000356.1 GCA_031268115.1 Bifidobacteriaceae bacterium | reverse complement strand
GTCATTGGTCAATAGTGGACTGTGCGCGCTCACATCGATAGAGGTTTCGGCTACTAGGATCGCCCGATTGGCGTGTTTCGGCTCACTCTATTGACCAATAGCTCTATCGCGATGCGGCCGGCCGCGATCCTAGTAGCCGAAAGCTCTATCTGGACGCAACATGGTGAGCGACATGGTGAGCACAGCGGTGCCGGTCGAGCCAATACGGCTCCAAGAGCGCCCTTGGTGTTTGGAACGCTGAAAACTGCCGATTTCCCGAGTTGGAAAGCAGCGGATGGTCTGACGATCCGAGGCGCAGCCTCATTAGGTCGGAAAGCACCGACCCAGCAATGCTAGCTGCTGCGTCTCAACTGGTCAGCGCGGTCTGCGCCGATCCAGTTGACCCACAGCTGTCGGCCGCTCTATCGCCCGGCCTCCTAGCGGCACCCCACGGGATCTTTTCCCTTCGCTGCGCTACGGGAAAATCTCCCGCGGGGACCCCGAGATCCGAAAACTCGGTTCATCTGCACACGTTTCAGCAACAAAGGCAGCTAGGTGGCGTTGGCGACCAAACCGAGGTCGGTGGAGGCCACCAGGAGAGGGTGGTCTGGGACCACTCGGACGGCGTAGCCGAAGGCGCCGGAGCGTTCCAACGGGATGGCTCCCGAGAACGTGTAGGTGCCGTCTGGGCCGGCCGGTCCCGGGCTTAGGGACACCTTTGCCGAATCGTGTAGGTTGTCGTTCTCGGTGGCGCGGCCGAAAACGGCCTGGACTTGTACGTCGCTTGGGGCTAGGGCGCCAAGGGAAACCTGGGCATGGACGGTCAGGGCATCGCCCACTTGCACCACATCGCCTACTCCTTCGGACTCGACATGATCCACTCGGACATCTGGCCAAGCGTTGCGGACGCGCGCTTTCCACGTCGCCAGGCTCTTGGCGCCGGCGTATTGGTCGGCCGTGAGGGAGCGGTGGGTGTCTGCTGCCGGCACGTACAGCTTGTCCACGTATTCGGCCACCATACGGGTGGCTTGCACTTTGGGGCTGAGGGTGGCCAGGGTGTGACGGATCATCTCGACCCAGCTCACTGGGATGCCTCGTTCGTCGTGGGTATAGAAATGGGGAGCTACCTGGTTTTCAATCAAGTCGTAAAGCGCCGCCGCCTCCAGATCGTCACGGCGCTCGGGGTCGGTGACGCCATCGGCGGTGGGAATGGCCCAGCCGTTTTGGCCGTCATACCACTCGTCCCACCAGCCATCCAAGATGGAAAGGTTGAGGGCGCCATTGATGGCGGCCTTCATCCCGCTGGTGCCGCACGCCTCCAGCGGGCGCAGCGGGTTGTTTAACCACACGTCACAACCTGGGAAAAGGTGCTGGGCCATGGCAATGTCGTAGTTAGGCAGGAACACGATTCTCTTGCGCACCTCAGGGTGGTCCGCGAAACGCACAAGATCCTGGATTAGCAACTTGCCTTGTTCATCGGCCGGGTGGGCTTTGCCGGCCACCACGATTTGAATGGGCCTGGTCGGGTGAAGCAGCAGCGCGCGCAAGCGCTCGGGATCTCGCAGCATCAAGGTGAGGCGCTTGTATGTGGGCACGCGCCGAGCGAACCCAATGGTCAACACGTCCGCCGATAGCGCCTCATCGATCCAGCCCAACTCCGCGGGGCTGGCGCCTCGGCGCAGCCAAGAAGACCGCACTCGCTGACGGGCGTCCGCAACCAAGCGGGCTCGCGATGAACGCCGCAGGGACCAGATCGTCGCATCGTCCACCACGTCTGGGTTTTCCCAGCGAGCCGGATCGGGCGGCACGCCCAGACGCCCAGCCTCAACCTCAGCCAACTCCTCATCGATCCATGTGGGGGAGTGGACGCCGTTGGTGATAGACCCGATGGGCACTTCCTTGTGATCGAATCCCGGCCACAGCTCGGAAAACATCCGCCGCGATACCTCGCCATGGAGCTTGGATACCCCGTTGGCCCGCGCGGCCAGCCTCAGGCCCATGACGGCCATGTTGAAGACGGCGGGATTGCCGCCTGGGTACGTTTCGGCTCCGAGCGCCAGGATTTGCTCCACCGGCATGCCCGGCACCGCCAACGGACCGGAGAAATACCGAGCCACCGCGGCGGCCTCGAAGCGGTCGATGCCGGCAGGCACCGGGGTATGGGTGGTGAACACTGTTGCCCCCCGCACTGCCTCCAGGGCCTCGGCGAAGGTGAGGCCCCGTTCCACGTGCTCCCGGATGCGTTCCACCCCGAGGAATCCGGCGTGCCCCTCGTTCATGTGGTAAACCTCGGGCCGGGGTCCACCGGTGATCGAAGACCACGCCCGCAGCGCCCTGATCCCACCGACGCCGAGCAGGAGTTCCTGCAGGAGTCGGTGTCCTTCGCCGCCGCCGTAGAGGCGGTCGGTGACAACTCTCTCCTGGACATCGTTCAGCGCCATGTTCGAGTCGAGTAGCAGCAGCGGCGCGCGCCCCACCCGCGCGATCCAAATGTGCGCGTGGAGGGTGCGTCCCTCAGGGAGCGGCAGATCCACCAACGCGGGTTCGCCATCGGCGGTGCGCAACAGCGTCAGCGGAAGGCCGTCCGGGTCCGTGACCGGGTATGTCTCGGCCTGCCAGCCCTCCCGTGTGAGGGACTGCTTGAAGTAACCCGATCGGTAGAGCAAGCCCACTCCAACAATGGGAACACCCAGGTCGGAGGCCGACTTCAAGTGGTCTCCGGCAAGGATCCCCAGGCCCCCCGAGTACTGGGGAAGGGCCGCCGTTATCCCAAACTCGGGGGAGAAGTACGCGATGGCGGTGGGGGAGCCGGCCTCGCGGCCCTGGTACCAGCGCGGCTCGGCCAAATAGTGGTCCAGGCCCCTGTCGAGCGCGTGTACGCGGGCCGTGAAATCGGCGTTCGCGGCCAGCTCTGTGAGGCGCTCAGGGGACAATTCGCCTAGCAGGTCCACGGGGTCGCCGTGGACCCGGTCCCACAGGGCCGGATCGATGCTCTCCAGCAAATCCCTGGTGGGCGTGTGCCACGACCAGCGCAGATTGTGAGCGAGGCGGTCAAGGGCGGCGATGGGAGTGGGCAGAACCGTACGTACCGTGAATCTTCCGATCAATTTCACGCGGTCAACCCTAGCGGTTCTGGTAGCTGCGGGGTCGGGGACCCCGATGGCGGTGGGCGTGGATCGGCGCCCACGCCAACCTACCGGCGAGAGCGCCGATCATGCTAGTGTCTCGCGTGAACTTATGGCATCGCCGGCGAGGCGTTGCCTCTTCCTTTGGTTCTAGGTCGCTCGAAAGGAAACATCGATGCAACGGGTATATCTTCATTCCAGAAGGGAAGGCCGGTCCTTAAAGGGACGGTCCGTGTCGGCGGTTGTTGGGATGGCGGCGTTGGCACTCGTGCTTGCGCCGGTCCCCGCGCACGCCGACGAAGCTGGAGTGTTTTCAATGGGGGAGACGGCGCTAGTCGGTACGTTCTATACGAACGCTAGCAAGTACACGTTCATTGCGAGCGGCACCTATTACGAGGTGACGAAGGATGTCGGTATCATGGTCCCGGTTGCCCCGACCGTCCGCGTGGCCATCGGGGTTGCTCTTGAACGCGAGAACTATGGCGATTGGATCAGCGTTGACAGCGCAAACGTTTGGTTGAGCCCCAGTGGCGGCCCATCCGGCGCCCTGAGCGCCAAAATCAGGCAGAATACTGCAGCAACTACCCAATATCGATTCCACATATGGCCGGTGCCCGATCTGGGCATGGCCGAGACCATCTCACCGGTCTTTACAGTGACTGGTGAGATGCAGAACCCCGGCGTATCCGTGGAGTACTCCAAGAAGAGTCAGCGGTACAAGAAAGATCCAGTGCAAATCAAGATCACCACGGAGCGCGCGTTCGAGGGCAAAGCGGTAATCTACGATGGCAAGAAGAAGCTGAAGTCATTGATCGTAAAGAATGGTTCGGCCTCCGTCTATAGCCTTTCGAAGAAACTGAAAGTCGGAACCCACAAGATTTCGGTCGAGTTTACGCCGCGCGGGAATT
Source organism: Bifidobacteriaceae bacterium (assembly GCA_031268115.1). Taxonomy (GTDB): domain Bacteria; phylum Actinomycetota; class Actinomycetes; order Actinomycetales; family WQXJ01; genus JAIRRT01. The sequence goes on along the minus strand of JAIRXV010000356.1, from coordinate 1,974 downwards.
ATAAGCCGTTCTACAGCGTTGTCAAGACCAAGGTGAGGAACATCAAGGTTAAGGGGTAGGTGGGAGGCGTGGCCTTCGTGTCTCCGTCACCTGCGGGCCACGATGCCCGCCGAAGCGGCGCTCCTCGGCACGGCCGCGGCCATGCCGGGAAGGTCGAGAGGGCATCGGTCGGGCGGATCGCGGTGACTGACGTAGGGCCGGCGCTCGAAGGAGGCCGCTGGTCCGCCCGGGCCGTACCGGGTGAGGCCGTGCCTGTCACGGCGACAGTGTTCCGCGATGGACACGACCTGACCGGGGCAACCGCGGTCCTGATCGACCCGTCCGGTAACGTGCGTCAGAGCGCTGCGATGGCACCGTTGGGGCAGGGCCTGGACAGGTGGCGCGGCTATGTGACGCCCGATGCCGCGGGTGAGTGGGCCTTTCTTGTCGAGGGCTGGTCGGATCCGATCGGCTCGTGGAGGCGGGACGCCGAGATCAAGGTGCCGCAGGGAATCGACGCCGAGTCGATGCTAGATGCCGGGGCGGGTCTCTTGGCCGACGCGGCTGCGGGGGCGGAACTGACCGGCGAGGAAGCGAGTGTGCTGCGGGCGGCGGCCGCCATCGTCGGGGATGTCGAAGCGGACCATGGTGATCGGTTGGCCGCTGCCACCAGTCCGGAGGTGTTGGAGGTCCTGCGCCTTCATCCACTGCGGCGCCTCGTGACGCCATCGGACGCCTATCCGTTGCGAGTTGTGCGCGAACGGGCGCTCGTCGGGTCGTGGTATGAGGTTTTCCCGCGGTCCATGGGGGCGCATTTCTCGCCCGATCGCGGATGGACATCGGGGACGCTGAAGACTTGCGCCGAAGAATTGGATCGGATCGCGGCGATGGGATTCGACGTCCTTTACCTCACCCCGGTGCATCCGATAGGCACCACCTTCCGCAAGGGTCGCAACAACGCGCTCAAGGCGCTACCCGGTGACCCCGGTTCGCCCTACGCTATCGGTTCTCCAGACGGTGGACACGATTCGATCCACCCCGATCTCGGAACGTTCGACGATTTCGACGCGCTCGCTGCCCGGGCGGGCGATCTGGGGATGGAAGTGGCGTTGGACCTGGCGCTGCAATGCTCGCCAGATCACCCGTGGGTGACTCAGCACCCAGAATGGTTTACGCACCGGGCCGACGGGACCATCGCGTATGCCGAGAATCCGCCCAAGAAATACCAGGACATCTATCCCCTGAATTTCGACAACGACCCAGAGGGGATATATGCGGAGATTCGGCGCGTCGTGGAGTTGTGGATCGACCATGGTGTGACAATCTTCCGCGTGGACAACCCCCACACCAAGCCGTTGCCATTCTGGGAGCGTTTGATCGCAGATGTGGCCGCCTCCCACCCGGAGATTGTGTTCCTGGCGGAGGCATTCACACGTCCACCCATGATGCACACGCTGGCGCTCGTGGGATTCCACCAGTCCTACACGTACTTCGCTTGGCGCAACACCAAAGATGAGGTGTGCGATTACCTGGCGGAACTGGGTGGCGAGTGGGGTTCTTACATGCGCCCAGCCCTGTGGCCCACCACGCACGACATCCTCACCCCGTTTATGCAGGCGGGCGGCGAGCCGGCGTTTGTCTTGCGCGCCATTCTCGCTGCGACCGGGGCGCCCACTTGGGGCATCTACTCCGGGTATGAGCTGATCGAGAGGGTGGCCCGGCCCGGTAGCGAAGAGCAGATCGACAACGAGAAATACGAATACCGGCCCCGTGATTTCTCGGCGCCCGTGGCACAGAAGATGTCTCGGCTTCTAGGTTCGCTGAATCGCATCAGGCGCGCGCATCCCTCTTTGCGGCGCTTGCGGAATGTGACCATTCACCCGACTTCCGATGACGCAACGGTGTGTTTCTCCCGGCGAGTGGATGCCTTGGAATCGGAGACGGGGATGGCCGATACGGTAATCGTGCTTGTCAACGTCGATCCATGGAACGTCC
>JAIRXV010000264.1 GCA_031268115.1 Bifidobacteriaceae bacterium | reverse complement strand
GGCGAACCCCTGGGCGTAGCTCTTGACCAGGTATTGCGCTTGGTCGATCTCGCCATCGGCGAATGATCCGGCATCGTCGCGATTCATCGCCCAACCCGTCTCGGTCAACCAACCGGGCTTATCCGCCACCCCGGCGCCCTGTTCCACTTCGGCGATCGACCCGGTCATACCGGGCCTCGGATTGGCCATATCGTCCGGATCGGCCGCAAGGAAATCGAGCAGATCCGCCGGTTCGTAGGAGCTAAACGAATTGCCGCGATAGAAGTGTTGATTGCGGACATCGAAGTAGGGGCCCACGTTGTTGAGGTAGACCTCTTCGGTAAACTGGCCGGGATAGTCCGCGGAGGCGCCAATCAATACTCGCACCGCTTCTTGACCGTCCCCTGGGGCGACGGATTTGACACCAGCCGTGAAGGCTTTGAGCATCGAAGCGTACTGCCATGGGTAACCACGGAAGAAGTTGGTCGCGTTTTGCTCGTTCCAGACCTCGATCGAACGCACGTTGCCGGTCTTTGCCCAGTTGGCGTACGCCACACCGAAATTGTAGGCGGCAGCATAGTCGTTCGGCGCCGCATCGGGTTCTTCTTCGTTTCCTGGACGGGCGCAGGCGGGGGAATCTTCGAACATCTGCACGTCTTCGATCCCGCCCAAATCGTGCAACTCTCCCGCGACCAGACTGACGCGCCCACCGTGGGGTTCGGTCCACGAGGCGTCGCATGATGGCGATGCCTCGGCCCAGCTCATGCGGTCCCGGGTGGATCCAACGCCCAGTTGCGCCAGCATTGCGGCCGAACGGCGGCTTGCCTCAGGTGGGCCAGCGCCCCAAACCAACTGCGCATCGATGCCGAACCGAGTGTCCACCTCGGGCATGTCGGGCGGCAGCACAACGAAGGCGCTAGTCCACGTCCCAACCTCGCCGACCGTGCCGCTGAAGTGTGCCTCGACCGTGTAGTAGCCCGTTTCCAGGGGGTTGAGTTCGACGTGCAACGCGCCAGCGACACCCGCCTGCTGGGTGGCGACCCGCTTGGCGACGATCGCACCGTCGATGTCCTTGACTTCGAAGGTCAACTCACCGGCGGATGTGGCCGGAACTGTCTCGAAGGTCCAGCGCAGCGCTTCGTCGTCGCCGAAGAGCGTCTTTTCGAATCCTTGGGGGTAGGAGGCGGCACCGAAACTCTCGCCAATCGGATCGAGGACCACCCCGCGGTCTAGATCCAAGCCGGTGAGGGTCAACGTGCCAGCCTTGGGTGTGTTCGCCTCGGATGTCGTGACCGCATAAACGGTCGCGCTGACCGCACCCGGTGGCACCACAAGCGACTCGCTAACCGCTAGGCCCGCGAAATCCCCCATCCAGGGCCCTAACCGGTATCGGTACAGGCCGGCGAGTTGAACCATCTTGGACGCTTGCTTGCGTGCGGCGGTGCCCACGCCGCCGTTAGCGGTCAACTCTGTGCCGTCCGCGTCATAGAAGCGCACATCAAGCCAACCTTGCGCCCATTCGTTGAACGTGGATTCAACGCTCGCCGAGACCGTGACGGCGCCCGTTCCCGCGGGCAGCTCGCAAGACCGGCCTTCGGTCTCACGGCCCGTGCCCGCGACGGGGCCAGCCGCAGCCGCGACCGTGCCGGCCTGGCCGGCCGGGTCTGAACATTCCAGTTCGCCCGCCCGCGGGGCGCCGAAGTCGAGAGACACGGGGGTTTGAAGTCCGTTGGGCCGGTGGGCGGCGGCGCAGTCGCCCGGCTGCCAGGCGTTGGGCACCACATAGACGTAGACATCCTGGGTGCCCGATTGGCGAATACCGTCGATGGCGTAGTCCGCAAACCAGTACGTGCCGCCAGCCGCTAGCGGATACACCCCGCTAACCTCGGTGCGCGCGGCGTTCGCCGGGTACGGGCTGTCGAAACCGTATGTTTGGGCCGCTGTCGCACTTGAGCATGGCGCACCGACCGTGAAGACCAGGCGGCCCGGTTCGGTCGTATCGGCCCAGTCGAAAGCCCAAACGTCCGTGACGCGCAATTTGCCCGGTTCGGCCGTGAAGGAATCGGGTTCGGCCCAGCCTTGCACCGAGAATTGAGTTGGCCTAAACCAAGTTTCGGCGATGACGTTGCCTTGCGCGTCCACAGCGGCCACCTCGATGGCGTGGGCACTCTCGCCGTCGATGTCTTCTTGACGCACCGTATAGGTGTTGTCCTGGCCGGAGGCGATGACAGGGTTGCCGGGCTTGTCTCGATAACGCCACACGTATTGGGCCACGCCAGGCAAATCGGCCGCGGCGGTCATGGTCTGCCCAACATAGGGTTTGCCCGTGAGCGCAAGTTCTTCGGCGTATCTGGCCAGCCCGGCCCGCACCCAGTCCGCTCGCGGTTGACCAGTGGTATCGGTCCACTTCCCGGTCGCTTTGACGAAACTGTCTACCCGCCAGCGGCGAGCGCCATCCTGAACGATCTGCTCGATGGAAGTAGGAGCCTGAGCCGTGAACTGACAGAGATAGCCGCCCGGTACGGCCTTGGACGCCGAGGCATCCAAGACGATCCCCTGACCGGCCTCGCACTCGAATTGGGTCTGCGCGGACACGTCCCGGTTATCGTTCCCGGCGCGCGCCCGAACCCGCAGTGAGATAGTGTCTGCGGGCCTGACTTTGACGGCCGAGGCGTCGCTCCCATTTGTGGTCTGACGGGGTTCAATCTGCTTGCCGTTGATTTCCAGGCCGGCCGCCTCGACTCGGAGTGGCGCCGCGCCCGACAAGGGCTGGGTGGGAACCTGCGCTGGTGCCGCTTCGGCCGGCGCGGTCACACCCGAAAGCAAGTAGGGATTCTCCCGCGAGGGACGAGCCGCGGGGGCCTGAACGGTGCGGCCATACATGTTCTTTACCTCCACCCCGGTCCCGAAGCTCGCCAGAGTCCGGCTTGAATCCCAGGTGACGGCCCGTCCGTCGGAGAAGTAGACAGTGGTTCCGCACGCCTCGCCCCCGCCGCAGTCGGCGTTGTTCGTCAGAACCTTGTCTACCTGACGGCCACCGATGTGGCGCGCCATGGCGGCCGCCGCGGCCACTGCCGGACGCGGCGAGACTGACTGCGAACGCCCATCTTGGAACTTGTCCGACTCAGCGTTGCGCGTCAGCCCCCATACCGACTCGCACGAATCGGTGGTGGCGCCTTGCTCCGCCGGACACTGATCCAGAAGCGTTTGCCAATGGAACGGGAATACCCGCTCAAAGCCGGCCCCGAGGCCCGCGGCATACGACTCGACCACGTGGGCGGCCTGCAACCGTTCTTGGGCCGCTGTAACTGGCGCGTTCCCGGCCGCCGACAAGTTGAAGCCGATTTCAGTCAACCACCTCGCTTTGCCATCCACGCCGTAATCGGCATCCAGCGCTCGCTTGTCGGCCGTCGCTGAAGACAACAGCGTATCCATGTCTTTCAGCTCTGGATACCAATGCTCGTTGCCACTGTCGTAGAACACACCCGTGTTGCTTTCTAGAGCCTCTTGCTCAAACAGCAATCCCCAGCTGAGTTCCCCCGTCGAGTTCACGCCAGAAGCAGCGGTCGAATAGGAACCGGCCAACACCCGAATGGACGGGTCCACCGATTTGACGCCAGCCGCGAACGCTTTCAGCGCGCTGGCGTATTCGAATGGATAGCCGTCGAAGAAGCCGGTCTGTACAGGCTCGTTGGAGAACTCCACGCTCTTGGCCTTGCCACTGTACGTCTGAGCATACTTCTGGCCCGCTAAGAACGCTTGGTCCAAGTCGAACGACCCAGCGGTCCCGGTTCTCGACAAACCGGAATCGGCGACCGCTACCACGTCCAGCCCACCCGTGTCGCGCATCGTCTGGGCCACCTGCTCTTGGCACAACGCCGCAGCGCCCTGGTCGCAAGCGGTATCCAAGTCCTCGGGCTGGAACCGATCTCGCACAGAACCAAACCCGACCGCTTTGAGCGACTCGGCCAGCTCCTCAGCCTGCTGCTGGGTTGGCGCCGAATCGTCCGTGCCGTTCCAAGTCCAGCTGGGTCGAGCGTCTATCCCCAACCTCACGTCCTGCACGGCCTCGCCGTCCGCCACCACAACCGAGCCCGTCCAAGGTTGCGCATCTGGGAAAGTTGCCGCCACCTCGTAGTAGCCCACATCGAGCCCCCCGGCCGGAACCGCGACCGCGAATCGCCCGCCCGACTGCTTGACCGCATGCCACTGGCTGGCCGCGCCATCGTCCCGCGTTGCGGTAAGAGCCACATCGCCCGGCGCGCTTGCCGGTTCCACGGCGAAATCCCAAGTCAACGTTTCACTATTGGTTACGGCGAACGGTACGGCTCCGATGGCGGTCAAGACCGGCGGATCGTTCGGCGCCGGGGGCGCGTTCCACGTCAGGGTCACCGGCGAACCCGGCAACTCTTGGCCCTCGACCACGGCCGACACTTGGCATACGCCCGCCTGCTCGCTCGTCGCGGTCACCGAGGCCATGCCCACTTCGGACGGGGCCACAGATACCTGGCGGACGCCATCGTCGAACACGGCCGCGCACTCCTCGCCGGACATGGCGAAACTCACGGACACACCGCCTGCCGGGACGTTGCCATACGCGTCCCGCAAACTCGCTCGCACGCTCAACGATTCTCCGGCCAGCGCCGAACTCACCGGATTCGCCGCCACCGCGCAATGCGGCACACTCACGGGCGCCAACGAGAACAGAACGGGCAGGTCCAATTCATCGGGCGCAGCCCCGTTGCGCATCAAGAAACTGGTGCCGTCATCGGCATAGGCCACCTCGACTCGTCGGTTCAAATGCGTTGCCGAATAGACGTCGATGGAGTAATCGCCATCGACGCAGGCGCCATCGACTGGTTCACGGGCGCAGGTAAACACGTCGTCGTTGGAGAAGAACAAACCCGCCCCGCCTGGCACCGGATCGCGCGAACTGGCCCGCGCCGTCAGCTTGGATGCGGCATCGGTCACGGCCTTACCCTGGGAATCCCGCACGGTCGCGGTAATGGTTTGAAAACCCCAATCCGCCGGCTCGGTCCCGGAGGCGCCATGGTTCGCGTATTGGCCGGAGCGGTTGGTCGCCACTGCCGAGGAACTCGCTTGATCCGGCGTCGCCGGCGCGAACCCCAAATACAAGGACTTCGACTTGCCGCCGCCATCGAACTGGACCGCCCCGTCACAGGATCCATCCCAATCGGCCGGGACCGCATACAGATAGACCGCCTGTTCACGGCGTTGAGATACGGGGATAGTGAGACCGTTGAACCAATACGTCCCACCCGTCACCTGAGGATACGATTCCCCGGCAACGGACCATGCGGCGTTCGCTACATAAGGCGACGCAAAGCCGTAGCGTTGAGCGGGCGTGGCGTCCTCGCAAAGCGCACCGACCGTCATAACCATGCGACTTGAGGCGTCCCGGGTGCGCCAGTCGAAAGCCCAGGCATAGGCGATACGAACTTGCCCGGCCTCAGGCGATGTCAAATCCGCGTTGGCGATCCAGCCCTTCAGCGGCGCGTGGGTGGGACGGAACCAATCTTGCGCGATCACTTGACCGGCGGCATCGTACGCCAAGACCGTGACGCGACGGCCCTCAGTTTCCTCGAAGTCGCCCGCCGCGACGGTGTATGTGTTGCCGGACCCGCCCGGGGCGGCGGCGTTGGAGTCTAGGTAATGCCAGGCATAGCGGGCGATACCCGCTATATCGGTCTCGACCGTGACCGTTTGCCCCTCATAGGCCATCCCCGTAATGGCGAACTTGCCGGCCGCGCGGTAAGTCAGACCCACGCGCACCACATCTTCGTGTCCAGTGCCCGCTTTATCCGTCCACTTGCCAGTCGCTTGCGCATAGCCGGGTACGGTCCAGGTGTAGATGCCGTCCTTGAACGTTTGCTGGCGGGCCGGTACGTCGCTGACCACGGTGAACTGACAGCGGTAACCACCGCTGATCGGTCCCGTTGCGGCGGTGTCAATCGCCAGGCCCGGGCCGGGCTGGCAGGCGAACACGGTTTCAGCCGATACGTCTTCGTTAGCGTTACCGGCCCTTGCTTGGACATCCAGCCTCAAAACGTCCCCGACCTTGACGCCGATGGTCGAGTCCCTGTCGCCATCGGTGGTCACGGGGTTGGCGTAGGTCTTGCGGGGACGCGGCTCCAGCCCGTTGATCTTGATACCCCCGGCGCCCATCCGGAACTGTGCCCCAGTGGGCGCGATATCTTTGCCGGCCGGAGTGGAAGCGCCAGGGACACTCACCGATTTGGCGGTACTCGGGATTGTCACATTCGACAGAAGGTACGGCGGGTAGTACTGCCACACGTTGGGGGCCGGCGCGAACTGGGCCACTGGGCGGCCATACATGTTCTTAGCGGTGGCACCGGGTCCAAAGCTCTCCAGCGACTTGCTCCTGTCCCAGGTCACAGCCGTCCCGTCGGCAAAGTACACGGTTGTGCCGTAGATGGTGTCCGGGTCCTGAGAGGTCTCGACCTTGAGGACTTCCTTGTCTTGAATATGCCGGATCAAGGCCGCCGCCGAAGCCAATGCGGGGCGCGGCGACAACACTTGCGAACGGCCATCCTGATAGATGTCGGACTGGGCGTTGCGAGTCAGTCCCCAAACGACGGGACACTCGGACGTCGATAGCACCCCGTCGGGGCACTGTTCCAAAAGGGTCTGCCAATAGAAGTAGAAGACTCTGTCCAAGCCGCCGGAAAGGGCGGATGCGTAGGACTCAACCAAATGGGCGGCCTGTTCCTGTTCCTCGAAGGCCAAGTCGAAATTGGTGCTCGTGGGACGCAGCGGCGCGCCTAGCTCAGTCACCCAAATCGCCTTATCGTCGACACCGCCGGTCGCGTCGACCGCTCGTTTGGTCTCAACGTCCATTCGAGGAATGCCACCAGCCAGTTTGTCGATATCGAACCAGCCTGTCTTTTTCCAAATCGGAATTTCGGGGTACCAGTGCTCGTTGCGCGTGTCGAACGATTCGGCGATGTTGTTCGCCAAAGACTCTTGGTCGTAGAGCGCCCCCCAGCGGCCCGTGATCGCATAGCCTTCGGTGGCGACCGCACTGTAAGACGCCGTCAATACGCGCATTTTGGGCTGGATTGACTTGACGCCGGCCGTGAACGCTTTCAGCGCGCTGGCGTACTGGAACGGGTAGCCGTCGAAGAAGTGGTAGATCGGCTCGTTGCCGACCTCTACCGCAGTCACCTGAGGCCACATCCGCTGCGCAAATTCCTGACCCGCCGCGAACGCCTCGTCCAAATCGTACGGCGTGGTGCTGTTGACCCGAGGCACCCCTCCGCCTGCCACGGTCACCACGTCCAGTCCACCGAGATCGTTCATCGCCTCGGTCACCTGATCGACGCAGAGCTTCTGCTCGGAACAGTTGGTCGGGTCAACGTCCATGTCCGACACCCGGTAGCGGTCCCGGACCGACCCAAGGCCGATGACCTTCATGCCCTCCACGTTGGCGCGCAGGGTCTCCATCGAAGGCGTTTGCCCCGCAAGCCCGTACCAGCTGAGACCCGCGTCCACCCCGAAACGCCGGGTCAAGTCCTGATCGACGGCCCCATCGACCGCCACGACCGAGCCAGTCCAGTCCTGCGCGCCTGGGAATGAGGCCGTCACGTCGTAGTAGCCCGGTTCCAACTGCCCCGGGGCGATCTCGACTGCGAACTCAGCCCCAGATCGAGTGGCCGGCCATTGGGTCGAAGCGCCGTCATCGCGCGTTAACGTCAGGCTGAGATCACCGCGCGTGTCGCTCGGGGAGACGGTGAAGTCCCACTTCAAAGGCTGCGCCAGGGTGACAGCGAACGGCGCCGAACCCACCTCGGTCTCCGTTAGGGACACGTCCTGCGGCAGCGCGCCAAGGCTCAACAAGGTGGCGTTGCCGG
>JAIRXV010000219.1 GCA_031268115.1 Bifidobacteriaceae bacterium | reverse complement strand
GGCACCCGCTGCACGCGGTGGACTCCGCCCTCATACTTCAGGTGCGCCCACACGCCATCGTCATCGTCGCCGCGCGATTTGACCCCGAGCGTGGCATCCTTGACGCCGCCCAATTCCGTTCCGGTCAAGTCGAGGATTTCCACGCTCCACCCTCGACGTTCGGCATAGCGCGTATACATCCGCAACAAATCGGCCGCGAACAACGCGGATTCCTCGCCGCCTTCGCCGGCCTTGATTTCGAGGATGACATCGCGTCCCGCGTCCGGGTCGCGTGGGATCAGCAGCTCGCGCAGGATCTCAGCGGCTTGATCGCGGGCCGCCTCCAAAGCGGGCAATTCTTCAGCGAAAGCCGGATCCGAGGTCGCCAGTTCTCGTGCGGCACCGGCGTCGGCGTCGGCCGAAAGCCAGGTCTGGTAGGCGCGCACAATCTTCCCGACCGTGGCGTAGCGCCGGCCCAGCATGCGCGCGCGCCCTGGCTTGGTGTGGAGCGCCGGATCAGCCAACTGCGCCTCCAAATGGGCGTGTTCGGCCAAGAGCGGGCGAACCGCTTCGAACGGCTCGGGCATGATACGTACTCCTTGGAGATGGAGCGGGCAAGGCGCAATGTCAGTTCCGCCGCACAAGGTCCCGCGGGCAGCGCTTGACGCTGCGACTGCCACGGCGCGGCCCGCCGGCCAGAGGCAAGCGACTTGGGACGCTCCTCAAGCCAGGAGACAGGAACTCGGTCTGGCTCACGGCCGCAAGGGCGGCGTTCTAGCCGCCGTGTCAGCTGGCAGTTGTCTTGCGCTTGCCGTACCGGGCCTCGAAACGCGCCACACGACCGCCGGTGTCCAGGATCTTCTGCTTGCCCGTGTAGAACGGGTGGCAGGCGCTGCACACATCCGCGTGGATCTGGCCGGACTTAGCCGTGCTGTGCGTGGTGAACGTGTTGCCGCAGGTGCATGTGACCGTAGTCTCCACGTAGTCCGGGTGCAGGTTCTTCTTCACGGGTTTCCTTCCTTGGCGCCGGGTCGCCTGCCACCCCGATTGGTGGAGGCGTGAACCGGCGCGAGCCTGGGTCATTGTTCCAGAACAACGCCGGAGAGGGAAGTATTCCTCCCCCAGCTAGGGTCTCAGGCGGCACGTGAACCGCCCGCGGGTCGCGCTCACGGGACCGCTCCGTTGTCTGGGCGGCGCTCTCCAGCGCCGTCCTATGGGGCATCCGGCGTGGTCTTTTGGACCTGGAGGAGGAATTCGGAATTCGAAGCGTTCTTGCGCATCTGGGTCAGCACGAGTTCGATGGCCTGTTGCTGATCCAGCGCCGAAAGCACGCGCCGTAGCTTCCAGTGGATCTTGAGTTCCTCCGGCGGGATGAGGATCTCTTCGCGGCGCGTGCCGGAAGCATCCACATCCACGGCTGGGAAGATCCGCTTGTCCGCAAGCGAACGGGACAGGCGCAATTCCATGTTGCCGGTGCCCTTGAACTCCTCGAAGATGACCTCGTCCATCTTAGAACCGGTCTCCACCAGGGCTGTCGCCAAGATAGTTAGGGAGCCGCCGTCTTCGATGTTGCGCGCCGCGCCGAAGAACCGTTTGGGCGGGTAGAGCGCAGAGGAATCAACGCCGCCAGAAAGGATTCGGCCAGAAGCCGGGGCCGCCAAGTTGTAGGCGCGGCCAAGGCGGGTTATGGAGTCCAACAGCACTACGACATCGTGCCCAAGTTCCACGAGACGCTTGGCCCGCTCAATCGCGAGTTCGGCCACCATCGTGTGATCTGTCGCCGGTCGGTCGAAGGTCGAGGATATGACCTCGCCCTTGACTGAACGCTGGAAATCGGTGACCTCTTCTGGGCGTTCGTCTACCAGCACCACCATGAGGTGGACTTCCGGATTGTTGGCGGTGATCGCGTTCGCGATGGCTTGCAGGATCATCGTCTTGCCCGCTTTTGGAGGGGAGACAATCAGTCCACGCTGACCTTTGCCGATGGGCGCAACCAGGTCGATGACGCGCGCGGTGAACTGCCCAGGCGTGGTCTCCAGGCGCAGCTGGTCTTGGGGGAACAGCGGCGTGAATTTGGCGAACTCGGGGCGCCCCAAAGCCTGAGCGGCCGGGCGGCCATTGACGGTGTCGAGGCGAACCAAGGCGTTGAACTTGCCGCGTCCGTGGGACTCGCCATCGGCGGATTGGCGCACGGCGCCGGTGATGGCATCGCCTTCGCGCAGACCCGACTTGCGGACTTGGGAAAGCGACACATAGACATCGCCTGGACCGGGCAGGTAGCCCGAAGTCCGCACGAAGGCGTAATTGTCGAGAACGTCGAGGATTCCCGCGACGGGTACCAGGATGTCATCGACGGCCGTCTCCACCTCCTCCGCCGGCGCCGCGGCGGCGGCGGCATCGCGCGGCTGACCACGGCGTTTGTTGCGGTCGCGGTAACGGTCCCGCCCTCGACGGCGGCGTCCGGAACGCGACTGATCGTCATCGCCGGTGCGAGCCTGCCCCTGGCCGGCCGCCACACCCTGACTGCGCGTCTGGGTCCCCGTCAGATCGGGTGAGCCCTGCGGACGCCCAGCGCGGCGCGGGCCACTGCCAGTGGCCAGGGCCTGCGTAACCTCGCTTATCGCCTCGGCGGCGCGAGCGGCGCGCTCCGTGGCCGTTTCGCCTTGTGCGTCAACGGGTTCTTCGCGGCTGGGAGCTTGAACCTCAGCCGGTTGGGACTTGGGTTCTGTTGCGGGCGCCGGGGTGCCCTCGGACGCGGGCGCCGAAGCGGCCACGGAGGTGCGGCGAACCCGGGTACGCGCGGTGCCCGATGCGGCGCTGCCCCCGGAAGAGGCCACCCGAGCGGTGCCGATGGCGGCGACCAGATCGCCTTTGCGCATCTTAGAAGTGCCTTTGATCCCGAGCGAGGATGCAAGCTGGACCAGCTCTGGGACCCGCAT
>JAIRXV010000200.1 GCA_031268115.1 Bifidobacteriaceae bacterium | reverse complement strand
TTGGCGTCCGGCCGAGATCGCAGAGTTCGTTGACCTGTGGAAGTACACCGTCGACTACTTCCGCGACAATGGCGTACACAACTTCCTGTACGCGATCTCCCCGGACCGTTCGCGACTGGCCGAACCGTCCTATTTCTACAACGATCTTATCGACAACCCGGGTCTGAAAGAGTTGGTCGATAAGTACATCGACCTTCGGTTCACAGGTGGCGCCAACGCGAGCACCAGAACTAAGGCCCACAGTGACCTCAACGCCTATTACGCGGAAGCAAACGATTCTGGTTTCGATGCGACCTCGCCGCATTGGAATGAGCCCTTTGCGCTGAACTTCCAAGGTGTCCCGCTCGACCTCAACCCCGAAACCGGGGCGGTGACCACCGCTTCAACTGAGTTCGATTCGTGGTTTGTGCGCGATTCGCAGACCGGCACGTCGCAGTTCGAGGATTACTTCTGGCAGAAATGGTCCGAGGGCTTCCCCGGCGCGGACTACGTGGACGTCTACGCGTTGGACAACTACTGGGAGAACGGAAACGGTCACACGTACCATCCATACCGCGGGCAGACCGCGAAGTTGAAGGAGATGTTTGTTGCGTCCTTGAACACCATCGCCAAGCATGCACGCGAAGACGGCAAGTTGGTGGCGCTGACCGAAGGTAGCTTCTCCGGGGCCGAACTCATCAACCGAGTCGTGAACGGCGGCGAGGACAGCTTCGGCAGCAAGTATCCATACGCCAAGTACACGTCCTACGCCATGACCTGGTGGGGAAACATCAGCGACAATACGCTGGTTCAGACGGTTGACCATCCGAATTTCCGTTGGGTGACCGATGCTGAGGTGCAGCCCATCGATAATCCGGTGCCGCATTGGTATGACGCCGCTCCTGCGTGTTATTTGCAGGCGGGCGATATCGACGTGGAGTTGGAGATTCCAGCGTTTGCCGGTGGTTTGGCTGTAGGTTTCTCTTCGGGATCGGTGTCGCTATCCGATGCGGCGTTGAGTGCCGATAAGGCTTGGATTGTCGGTTCGAGCAGTGTCCCGGCGGTTGAGGTCGAGGATTCTCGTCCTGGCGCCAGCGTCGGTTGGGATGCGACCATCACGGCAGGCGATTCGTTGAGCGGTCCAGATCAGGTCGATGGGAAGGCGTTGGGGATCGCTCCAGCGGTCGTGTCCGCGGCCGAGGGCCAGTCGGTGACGGCTGGCGCCGCGAAGGCGGCGTGGACCGAGGGGTTCAAGGCGCCGGGAACGCAGTTCGGTTCTTCTCCGGTGGGAGCCTCGCGCGGCGTGGCGACATTGGGCGGGACCTTGTCCTTCAAGATCCCCGCGACCGTGACACCCGGCTCGTACCGAGGCGTACTGTCCGTCACAGTCCTATAGGGGACACACTCAAAGGCGGTGTCCTCGCGACCCGCGTCAACTGGATCGGCACCAGACCGCGCCGATCCAGTTGACGCGGGGGGCCAGCATCTGGGACGGTGGCGTTTCCACCCCCGCCCCAGGAAGACACCAGCGAGCGAGGAACGTGCCCCGGTCCTGGGGAAGAGCACGTCCGCCAAGCCCGCCCGATTAGGAGCGATTCGGCAATGAGACGGTTTTACGCGGCGTGCCTATTTGCAGTTGCCTTGGTGGGGACCGCCGCTTGCGGCGAGGACCCGCCAACGGATGAGGCCCCATCTTCGTCGGTGCAGCCTAAGAATCCGGGGGGCACCTCTGCCCCCGTTCCCTCCCCTGCGTCACCCATCGAGAGCGAGGGGACGCCCACGCAGCTTCCCTCGATAGAGCCGGACCCAGAGGCTGACGCTTGGACCCTCGATCAGATCGTGTGGCAGGACCGCGGCGAGGAAGGTCCCCAACTCCTCTTCAGTCCGCCACTCGGTGTCACGGGGCCGGTGGCCCGCGTCGTAGACGAGGGCACCGGCCCCGTGATCGTCGAGGGCGATTCGGTCACCTTCGATTACGCCATGTTTGCGGGCAACACCGGTGAATTGGCCTATTCGACCTATGGTACAGACGAAGAACAGACCATTTCGGTCCAATCCCAGGGAATGTCGCAGACCTTCGCCGAGGCGCTCATAGGAAAGCAAGTGGGGGCGCACGTCATCTTCGCGACTATCGATTCATCTCAGACAACCATGGCCGAGACGCTGGTGACAATGTTCATGGCTGTGACCGTGACCGATTCCCACGCCGTGCCAGCTCGCGCGGAAGGTGAGCCGGTAGTCCCCGATGCGGGTCTGCCAGCAGTCTCATTGGCGGAGAATGGCGCGCCGAGCATAGAGTTTGTCGCAGATAGCGTTGCGCCACACGAGCTAGTGTCCCAAGAACTTATTCGAGGGAGCGGCCCAGCGGTGACTCCCGGCCAGACGATCACGATAAAATTCACAGCCTGGTTGTGGGATGGGGCCGAATTCGACTCCACGTGGCAAGATAACGCGTCAATGACCTGGCCGCTCAGCGATGGACAATCCATGCCTGGGCTCATTGAGGGTTTGAGCGGCAAGGCGGTCGGCAGTCAAGTTCTTCTCATCATCCCACCCTCGTTGGGTTTCGGAGAGCTGGAAATGGAGGGAATCCCGCCCAATTCAACGCTCGTGTATGTCATCGACATCTTGGACGCGCGTTGAGCCGGCGGCGTCTGACAGGATTATGTCTGGCCGCGCTAGTGGTGTCAGTCGGCGCCTGTGAGGCGGACGATGCCGCCACGAATCGGCCGTCACAATCGTCCAGTGCCGTGTTGCCCAGTGTCACTCCCTACGGATCGGGCCAAGTGCCGCCATCGGACACCCCGATCGGGTCCGCGAGCCCGGATCGGGCCGAACCGGTGTGGACAACGCAGGTGGCCGACATCGTAGAGGGGTCGGACCCTTGGCTGTCGCAGGTGATACGCGGCGATGGGACGTGGCTGGTCCGGGCGATCGCGGGCGACGGGCAGTCGGGGCTGGTGCCACTCGACCCAACAACCGGGACGGTTATCGGCGAGCCGGCCCCACCCACGCTACCCGAGGACATATTCTGCGGCGAACGCCGGCTCCGCGGGGACGTGCTTTGCGCGTGGGACGATGCCATTCACAAGATCGATCCCGCCACCGGGCAAATGCGCGATAAACCCTTTGCCCGAGTGGAGCAGTTGCGCCTACTCGGCGTGGAAGCCGTCGAGGGTGGCGCGCTGGCCGTGGGGATGCGAGGGGTTGTTCCCGTTGCGGCAGCATTCGGGCCCGCCGGCGAACCGCGCTGGCAGATAGATATCGCGGTTGAAGGCTGCTACGTTCAGAACCCGGAGTATCGCGTTTCAATCGCTTCGGTGGGCCGCGAGGCGCGGGTTTCTCTGGCCGCCTATCAATTCAATTTAGACATGGTTAGCGGGAAGGTGCTGGTGGGCGCTTGCGGTTTGGCAGCTTTCGCGCCAGACGGGTCGATGGCGGTGGCCCAGGTCTACGGGGACGAGCCCGCGCCGCCGCATTCCTATAGCGGCCCCGACGGCTCCGTTCGCACAGTGATCGATGTGGGCTCCGCGGCGCAGGTGGTGGGCTTCGAACAAGGCTTGAAGGGGTATTTCGCGGCAACGGACGACGAACGCCTCCGCCTTTTCGATGCTGCCAGCGGGGATTTGGCCTGGACCGAAGACTGGCAGTATGGGCGGGTCCAAGCTTGGGACGCGCAAAATCTTTACCTTTCGGGGCGCTACGGCCTTAGTGCGGTACGCCTAGACAACGGGCGAACCGAGTGGACGTGGGCGGGTACTCCCGGTATGGCTGTGCGCACGGCAGTGCTGACGAAGAGTGCGGGTCTGGTGGCCGCGACATCGTCGGGTGTCAGCGGCGTGGACCCGGCATCCGGCAACGAGATTTGGTCAATCGAAGGCCCTGACCTGGCCGGTTGGTATTGGGCCCCGGCCGGCCTTGGGCCCGAGGCGGCCAAGGCCGGCAACACGGTTGCGTTCATTGGCACCGGCCACGACACGTTGACCCGGATCGACGCCCCGCCTCTTGCACCTTAAGGGGTAGGGGCGCGTCAGGGCGACCCGCAGGCGCCCCTTTCCGCCTCGATCCCGGTACCCTGTCTACGTGCTACGTCTCTCCACACTGTTCGTGCGTACCCTGCGCGAGGACCCATCCGATGCCGAAGTCGCCTCCCACAGGCTCTTGGTCCGCGCGGGGTATATCCGCCGAGCCGCACCCGGGATCTATTCGTGGCTGCCTTTGGGTCTACGGGTGCTCGACCGGATTGAAACCATCGTGCGCGAGGAGATGGCCGCAGTCGGAGGTCAGGAGGTTCGCTTTCCGGCGTTGCTGCCGCGTGAGCCGTACGAGGCGTCCGGCCGCTGGCACGAATACGGACCGAACATCTTTCGCTTGAGGGACCGAAAGGAGGCCGATTACCTCCTTGCCCCTACCCACGAGGAGATGTTCACTCTCCTCGTAAAAGACCTCTACAGTTCCTATAAGGACCTGCCGTTGGTGATTTACCAAATCCAAACGAAGTACCGAGACGAAGCGCGCCCCCGCGCTGGGCTTCTGCGTGCACGTGAGTTCATAATGAAGGATGCCTACACCTTCGATGTGGACGATGCCGGACTGGACGCCGCGTACCAGAACCAACGCCTTGCCTACCAAAGGGTATTTCGTCGCCTCGGACTGCCGACCGTGATCGTTTCCGCAGTCTCTGGAGCCATGGGCGGATCCCATTCCGAAGAGTTCCTTTATCCGACCCCAGTGGGAGAGGATACGTTCGTTCGCTCGCCGGGCGGCTACGCCGCGAATGCCGAGGCGGTGACCACTCCCGTCCCCCCGTGCGTTCCACTCGACGGGCAGCCTGAGGCACACATTGAGGACACCCCCGACGCTTCGACCATTGCATCGTTGGTGACAGTCGCCAACGAGCGTTTCCCCAGGTCGGACCGTCCTTGGCAGGCAAGCGACACCTTGAAGAACGTTGTTGTGGTCCTGATTCACCCCGGTGGTGAGCGGGAGACCATCGTTGTCGGTGTGCCAGGCGATCGCGATGTCGATATGACCCGTCTGGCCGCTTCGCTGGAACCAGCCACCGTCGAGGTCGCAGAGGAGACTGATTTCGCGCGCCATCCAGAGCTGGTACGCGGCTATATCGGTCCGGCTGTTTTGGGCGTCAACGCCCCCGATTCGGGGGCCGCGCTGCGCTATTTGCTCGACCGTCGAGTGGTGAGCGGAACCCGCTGGATTACCGGTGCCAACACCCACGGTCGTCACGTTTTCGATTTGCTGGCGGGGCGCGACTTCGTCGCCGCCGGTGCGGAGGGACAGCCAACGGTTGAAGCCGCCGAGATCCTTGAAGGAGATCCCGCGCCGGACGGTTCGGGCCCGCTGACTCAAGCTCGCGGGATCGAGTTGGGGCACATTTTCCAACTCGGCCGCAAATACTCCAAGTCGCTTGGCCTGCAAGTGCTCGATAGCGGCGGCAGGCAGGTCACTGTCACTATGGGCAGCTATGGTCTTGGTGTTACACGCACAATGGCCGCTTTGGCCGAGGCTAATCACGATGAGCGCGGTCTGATTTGGCCCATAAATGTCGCGCCCGCACATGTTCACATCGTCGCCACGGGCAAGGACGGGACCGTGTTCGCGCAGGCCGAGCGCATTGCCCTGGAGCTTGGTGACCGCGGCATTGAGGTTCTCTATGACGACCGCCCGAAGGTCTCGCCAGGAGTCAAGTTCGGCGATGCCGAGTTGCTGGGCGTGCCGTTTATCGTCATCGTCGGCAAAGGACTGACCCAGGGGGTGGTGGAGTTTCGCGACCGCCGTTCGCATACGGCCCAAGAAATCCCCGTGGACGATGCCGTCGGTGCCATTGCCGAGCGAGTCGCCGAGGCGCAGGCCGCCTTGGAAACCTACCCTGACGAGGACATTGCCTAAGCGGTTGGGATTTACTTACCGCTCGCAAGGAGGCCAGCCGTGGACGATATCAGCCCTTTCGACATTCTGTTGACACAGAACCTGCCCGTCTACCAGCGTTGGGTTTGGGGCGATACGGCCCATTGGCTCTACTTGGCCGTCGGGTTAGCGGTGATCGTTGGCGTCTTGATCTGGTTGAGGAGGCTTCCGGAGCCTACTGCGAACCGAGCCATAGTGTGGCTCGCCGTGGCGAATTTCCTGGTCTGGATCGTTCCCCCGGCCCTGCAATGCGTAACCGATACCGGCGAGCGTTGGATAGACCATCTGCCACTGCACCTGTGTACGTCTTCCGCAGTCATAATTCCTATAGCGCTCATGACACGCGCACCTTTGTTGCTGAATTACTGCTATGGGCTGGCGATGCCGGGTGCCGTCGCCGCCCTTCTATTCCCGGGTGAGGTTTTCCGGCGGTTGAGCGACTTATCGATCCACTATTTCTTCCACAACGTTGGGCACTGGTTGCCTATTATAGCGGCCATCGCTCCAATCGTTCTGGGGTGGTGGCATCCGAGTTGGCGCTATTTCCCGAGCACCTTTGGGATTGGGCTCGCTATCGGGACCATCGCCTATGGCGCGAATAAGTTGATCGGATCCAACTACTTCTTCGTCAATTGGCCAGAACGAGGCACGATCCTGGAGGGTTTCGCGGATCTGTTCGGACCGGCCTGGTATTTGCCCGTGCTCGGGGCCATAGGCGCCTTGGTGATCGCGGCAATGTTCGGGCTTTGGTCGTTGATCGGTCAACTCGCCCGCCTGTCAGACGTGCTAAAGCGTGGCAGCACTCCGCCGCCAACCGTCGGCGGCGCGCTAGCGAAGGCGGCGTAAGGCAACGCCATGCATGCGCGCGTCGATAGTGTCCGCCCAAGCGGCAGCGAAACCCAAGGCCAAGCGCAGCAGGGGGAGATGTCGCATGGTCGAAGGCGTTCATCCGAAGGCGAATGAATTGCTGAAGGCAATAAGGCTTTGGATACAGATGGATCCAGAACCGGCCGATAGGGCCGAGCTTGAGGCTCTTGTCCGGGCCGGGAATGTCGAGGAGTTGCGCGATCGTTTCTCCGCCCCGCTCCAGTTCGGCACCGCGGGGCTGAGGGGCGCGCTCGGGGCCGGGCCAAACCGGATGAACCGCGCTGTGGCTATCCGGGCGGCGGCGGGCCTGATGGTCTACCTTCGCGATGCCCTGGAGCAGTCGGGTGACGCCGGGGCGGCGCCGGTCGTGGCCATCGGTTTCGACGCGCGCCGCGGTTCGCATCGGTTCGCTTTGGATACGGCCGCCGTTGTGACCGCCGCGGGCGGTCGAGCGTCTATCTTCCCCGAACCGGTACCGACGCCGCTGCTGGCTTTCGCGGTGCGCCGCGAGGCGGCCGATGCCGGCGTCATGGTGACCGCCTCGCACAACCCCGCGGGCGACAACGGCTACAAGGTCTACCTGGGTGGCCGGGTCGGCGTCGGCTGCGGGAGCGGGGCCCAGATTGTCCCGCCCGCCGATGTTGAGATCGCCGCGCGCATAGCTGCGGCGCCGGGCGCCGCGCTGATCCCACGCGCCCAATCGGGCTGGTCGGTGTTCGGCCACGGCCTGCG
>JAIRXV010000156.1 GCA_031268115.1 Bifidobacteriaceae bacterium | reverse complement strand
GGGATTGTGACTTTGACCCGGTAGTTTGCCTTGGTTGAGGTGCGCCGGGGGATGGTGTACACGCGGGACGTGGCGCCCTTGATCTTCTTGCCGTTCTTGTACCACTGGTACGACAGATGCTTCCAGCCGGACGGGATGGAAGCCTTGATCTTGCGCCCGGCCTTGGCCACGCCTGTGACCTTTGGCTTGGTGAACTTGCTCGTGTCGTACACATCGACGGTCTGCTGCGCGAGCACACCGGTAGAGATCTGCGCGGTAACTTTGCAGCTCCGGTAGGACGGTTTGGCCCCACGCTTGAACCGGCATCCGGGGTTCACCGAATAGGTGAAGGCGACGGGTTCGGCGGCCGGGGGGGCGGCGTTCCCGAAGGCATCGGTCGCGGTCAAAGTGGGCGCGAAGCGGGTCGAGTTGCGTATCGCGGTGGGTACTGTCAGCGTGAAGACCGTGGGCACTCCGGGCAGGACCACGATTGTCACGGCGATTTCCGTTTGGCGTCCGTAAGAATTCGCGGCGATGGTTACTGGGTATGTTCCGGCCAGAGTGGGTGTGCCTGTGAGCGCCCATTCGGTTCCTTGGACGGCCAAGGTAACCCCCTGCGGCAGAGGCGTGGACGCCATCGCTGCGACCAGGGGAGGTCCGGGGTAGGAGACCGCGGTTCCGCCAAGGCCTAGCATCTCCCCGGCGCGGAGCGTCACGGTCGGGGCCGCCACCGTGACAGTTGGGAATAGCTCGACGGTGCGGGACTTCTCCAGTGCCGCACGCGCGTTGACGATCCCGCAGCCCGTGTAGTTATCCCGCCCTGGGGTGGCGGGAGCCTGAACAACGTCCGATGCGGTTTCGCAAAGCAAGGTCCGCACCTGGGTGGGGGAGAGTCCCGGGCGCTCGCGGAGCACCATCGCGGCGGCCGCGGCAACCAATGGGGCGGAGTAAGACGTACCGTCCCCGGAGGTGTAGCCGCTGTACGATGCCGTGGACGCAAGCAGCACGTTTTCGGCGGCGGCGGCCAATTCGACCTGCGGGTTATGGGTTGCCCAGCTGACATGTCCGCCGGTGGCGTTGGTCCCGCCAACGGAAATGACCTCAGGCAGCGCAGCGGGATACTCCACTGGGTTGAATACGCCATCGACCGCCTCGTCTCCCGAGTTGCCGGCCGAAGCCACGACCGTCACATCGTGGCTAAAGGCGTATTGGATGGCAGCGGTTTCGACCGAAGAGGGGCTCTCCGAGCCGAGCGAAATACTGATGACTTTCACTCCGGCATCGGTGGCCCCGACGATGGCGGCCGCTTCTGCTCCGACAAGCAGTCTGTCTCTGTAGTCGGCGGTCTTATACAGGAGCGTCCGGTTGTTCCAGGCCGCCCCCAGCGCCCCGATTCGGTTGTCCGCGCGGGCCGCAACGATCCCCGAAGTGTTGGTGCCGTGGTCCGACCCTTCGTCTGCGGTATCGGGACTGACATCGGCATCGGAGTTGCCGTAGTCCCAACCGGGAATCATGTTCTCGCCCAAGTCGGGGTGCGATAGATCGAATGCGGAATCCACTACGCCAACGGGGGCCAGGTCGGTTGAGCCGTTCAGGTTGGTGGCCGCGGCCCACGCCTCATCGAAGTGGCTGCCCCCGGGGCCGGAGCTGAGTCCATACAGGTAGTAGCTTTGGGACGTATAGAGGGGATCGTTGGGTGTGAGTGTCGCGGCATGGGAGAAACGAAGTACGTCGTAGTCCACCGCCTCGTACGCGCCCGAAGCCACCAATTCCTCGATGACCGCCGGGGCATCTGAGGGCGAGGTTTCGATTGCCACCAAGCGCGACGTGTTGCGATCTACGCTCACCGTGGCCCCTCCAGGGGCGGCCGCCTTCACCGCCCGCTGGGCCTCTTCTCGGACATCCGCTAGCTGCGCGCCCGGTCTGGCCAGTGCGATCACGCGGCCGGCGTCTACGCCGCTATCGCCGGGTTCGAGGAGCGGACCGGCGGTGGCGGGGACCGGGGTAGCGGGATCCTGGGCGGCGGGATCCTGCGCCGCTGGGTCGGAGGCAGGCGCAGGATCGGGGGAGCTATCTGTTGCACTTGGCGCGATGGGGGCGTCAACCGTGCGGTCGGGTGAGGCAGGGGGGGTGGCGCTGTTCGCCATCGTCGGGGTGAAGGGCCCGGCCAGCGCGACAATTAGGCCAAACGCGAGGCCCGTCATTGCGAGACGGCGGGTGAGGGGGACTTGGTGTGTGCGCATTGAGCGCCCTTTCTTCGATGTGCGTCGTGATGTGTTCGAGACGCGATCATGTCACGTTCCGGGACATTCTCGCATCCCGCGCCAATTCGCGGATTCGCGCCCGGCGGCGGGATTCGAAGAGCGGGCCGGTCGGGGGATAGGGCGGGGCGGGCCGGGCGAGGAAATAGCCGAAATGGGCGGTGACCTGCGTTCGCCGTAGGCCCTATCCAGGGCACGATGGCGGTCCAAGGCCGGTCAATCGGGTGGCAGAAGATCTCGCGTTGGGACGCCGAGGACTCGCGCGAGACGGACAAGCGTCTGAATCCTCGGATTTGCCGGGGTTCCAGGATTCGACTGGCCGTGTTCGAGTTTGCGGTAGGTGAACACCGACACCCCGGCCGCGTGCGCAAGGCGCTCCTGGGAGAGGGAAGCTGCGATGCGGGCTCGGTGCAGGGCGAGGCCCAAGTCGCGGGCGTAGCGATCCCACCCGCCGGGTTGCTCGCTTGCGCCCATCCGTCAAGGGTCGAACGATCGCGCCGCGTGGGCGAGCATGTATACATGCGGTATTGTTCTTGCGCACGCCGAATCGGAGGGCGTTGGACCGTTCCACCAGGGCCGGCGCCTGCACGCAACGGGCGCCGGAGTGATGAAGCAGTCACGGCTCGGCCCCAGCGGCGCCACATAGACGTACCTGACGAGGCCCGGGAGGACACCGCACGATGCCACGAAGCCGATCAATCTGGGAATCGGCCGGCGGGAGGCCGGCACGGCGCGGAGCGCCAGGCGCCAGGCGCCGCGGGCAACCCGTCGGCCAATGGCGAAGACCATCCGTCGTTCGTGCACGGGCTTACCGCCGTGGGCGATGGTCCCAGCGCAAACGTCCTGCGTTGATCAGCGGTGCATCGGCCCTGCTGGCGGTGGGGACGTGGGCCGTAATGGGAACCCTTGGAACGGATTCTGAGTCGAACACGCTCGGGGCGTACCTCATCTATACCGAATCGCTTGCGACCAACGCGCCCTACGCGCTTGACACGGCGACCGTGGAGGCATTTCGAGAACTCGGCGCGAAAGGCAAGCGAGTGCAACTCATTAGGATCACTCACGAGGGCAGGGTTGAGAGCGGTAGCGAGGGACTGATCGATTTGACTCCG
>JAIRXV010000120.1 GCA_031268115.1 Bifidobacteriaceae bacterium | reverse complement strand
TTTTGGGGTTATCGCGGGCTCGGGCCCGATCGAGCCCACGCTGGGACAGCTCAGCCCCCCGGAAGAAGTTGCCGCCACCCACCACGACGGCCACCTGAACGCTCCGACCCACCGAGACCGCGATCTGCTTGGCGATGCCAGCCACGACATCCGGGTCCACACCCACCGATCCCCCGCCGAAGGCCTCACCCGACAGCTTCAACATGACGCGTCTAGGACGCGGCCCGCCCTGCCCCATAACTGGCCTCCTATGTTCGGTCTCGCACGGTCGCACTGGACGTGGCCGCGCTGGGTATGGCGACGGCTCCGGACCGCGCGGTCCGGAGCCGTCGATACGCCCTAAGCCCCCACCCGGAAGCGGGCGAAGGCAGTAACTTTCCCGCCGGCCCTTGCTAAGACCTGGCCGACAGTCTGCTTGGGATCCTTGGCATAGGCCTGATCGACGAGCACCGTTTCCTTGAAGAACGCGTTCACCCGGCCCTCGATGATCTTGGGCAGGGCCGCGGCGGGTTTGCCTTCGTTGCGGGAGATCTCCGTGACCACCCGGCGTTCGTCCTCAACCTTTTCGGCTGGGACATCGTCGCGGGTTCGGTACACCGGCGCATAGGCGGCGATATGCATGGCGATGTCGTGCGCCACCGCCTCGCCCGCTGCGTCCGTTGCCACCAACACACCCACCTGCGGCGGCAAGTCCTTGTTGGTCTTGTGCAGATAGGCGGTGACGATCTCGCCATCGACCACCGCGAGACGCCGGACCTGAAGGCGCTCCCCGACCGTGGCCTGCACCTGATCCACCACGGCGCTCACGCGTTCGCCCGGCGCGACCTCGCTGGCCAGCAAGACCTCGACGTCTTCGGTGCGTTCGGCCGCGGCCTGAGCCAAGACTCTGTTCGCCATCTCAATGAAAACAGGAGACTTGGCAACGAAATCGGTCTCAGAGTTGACCTCGACCATCACGCCGGTTTGGCCGGCCGGTCCGGTCGCCACCTCGATCGCCACCAGGCCGTCCGAAGTGGCCCGGCCCTCACGTTTGGCAATGCCCTTCAGGCCCTTGATTCGCAGGATTTCCACGGCCTTGTCCGCGTCGCCCCCGGCCTCGTCCAAGGCCTTCTTAACATCCATCATTCCGGCTCCCGTGCGCTCGCGCAGGGCCTTAATGTCGGCAGTTGTGTAGTTCGCCATCGATGATCCTTCAGTGAGTCGTGAACGGATAAGTTGATCGCTGGATAGACCGGCCGGTGGCCTGGTCAGGATTCCGCTGGGGCCGAGTTCGCCGGATCGTCCGTCTCGGCGGGCTTACCGGCATCGTCTGGAGTCTTAGGTTTGGCGGGGTTCGCAGACTCGGGTGCGTTAGGCGGTTCGGTGGGCGGTTCGGTGGGCTCGGGGGCCTTAGGCGGTTCCGCCGGCTCCTCGGCGGCAACCGGCTCAGGCTCCTTTGCGGGCGCCGCAGGCTCAGGGGGCTTGGCGAGTGCCGCAGGACCGGGCCCCTTGGCGGTCTCGAGATCGGGCCGTGCGACATCGGCGGGCGGGACCTCGAATTCGGTGGCCGGTGTGGCCTGCGCCGCCGCCGGAGCAGGTGCGGTCGCGGATGCCACCGTGTCGGTGAGGGGAGTCTCAGCGGCCTTAGCCGTAACCTCAACCCCTCGAACCCCTCCGGCGGCGGCCATCTGGGCCGCAGCCGCCTCAGCGGGGCTCTCCGCCGCGAAGGACGTGGCCGGATCGGCGGCATCCACTGCCCCCAGCTCCTCAGCATCGGTCGTGTCCAACTTGGCCGCCACCGCAGCGGTGTTCGCGTCGGCCGCGGCCTCCGGGGCGGGCTCTGGCGCTCCCGCCGCCTCCAAGGCGGCGGCCGGAGCGGGGGTCGGGTCCGGTGAGTCTACGGCCGGCACAGCGGGGGCGCCGACATCGGCGGCCGCGAGCAGTTCGGTTTCCCATTCGGCCATCGGCTCGGGTTGTTCCCCCGCATCTTGCTCGGCGGCCTTCGCGTGGCGTGCCATCAGACCTTCGGCAACCGCGTCGGCGATCACCCGCGTGAGCAGGGCAACCGAACGGATGGCATCGTCGTTGCCAGGAATTGCGTAATCGACTTCGTCTGGGTCGGCGTTGGTGTCGAGGATCGCGACAATGGGTAACCCGAGTTTGCGCGCCTCATCGACCGCGAGGTGCTCTTTCTTGGTGTCCACGATCCAAACCGCGGCGGGCCGGCGGGTCATGTTTCGGATGCCGCCCAGGGTGCGGGCGAGCTTATCCCGCTCGCGGCGCATCATCAGCAGTTCTTTCTTGGTGAAGGAACTGGCGGAAGCGTCGTCGAGGTTCATTTCTTCGAGTTCCTTCAAACGGGCCAGCCGCTTGGAAACCGTCTCGAAGTTGGTCAACATACCGCCCAGCCAACGCTGGTTGACGTAGGGCATGTTCACGCGCGTGGCCTGTTCGGCCACGGCCTCTTGGGCCTGCTTCTTGGTGCCGATGAACAGAATTGAACCGCCCTTGGTGACGGTGTTCTTGACAAAGTTGAACGCCGTATCGGTGTGCGAGACGGTCTGGGCAAGGTCGATGATGTAGATGCCGTTGCGCTCGGTCAGAATGAATCGCTTCATCTTCGGGTTCCACCGGCGGGTCTGATGGCCGAAGTGGACGCCGGAGTCGAGCATCTGACGCATGGTGACAATCGCCATGATCGCACTTCCTTCCGCGCGGACACCCCAACGTGGTGGGCCGCGCCTCGGGCGAACGGCGCGTCTGAGGCTCGCCGTTCGCGTTTCGGTTGCCCGCGGGCGGCGGTTGCCGTCCGCGCCTAGCATCCCCGGGTGGCGTGACCAGGACAGGTGGACGATGACGTTCAGATGCCTTGGACCGAAGCCGCCCCCGTCCCGTCCCCCGGCGCACGGACGCAACGGAGTTCAAGGCAAGGGATGCGCGAAGTCGCCCGCCGATTGGCGGCCGCAAATGGCAATGCTACCGCACGGCGCCACCCGCCGATGGGCCCTCATCCTTAGATCGAGGCGAGGGTGCAACAACCCCGCGGATGCGGCCCACACGTCAGGACTCCAACACTTGGCCTGCGTCTGTCACTACCGTCACCACATCGGAATCGACCGAGAGGAAGCCGCCCTCCACGTGGATCGCCAGCCAGTCGCCGCTCTCCGATTGAACCCGCACCCGGCCCTCGCCCAGCACCGACAGCAACGGCTGATGGCGGGGATAGACCCCGATCGAACCACCGGGGGTGGGTAGCGTCACGAACGAGGCCGGGCCGGACCACACCGGCGCGGCCTGCGCCACGATCTCCACTGTCAGCGACCGGTCAGCCATGACCCGACCCCTACTCCCCCACCTCGGCGCGGATCCGCTCCCAGTTGCGTTCCAAATCCTCCAGGCCGCCGATGTTGAAGAACGCTTGCTCCGCCATGTGGTCGAATTCCCCATCGGCTATCCGACGGAAGGCATCGATGGTTTCGTTCAGCGGCACTGTCGATCCTTCCACGCCGGTGTATTGCGTTGCCATATAGGTGTTCTGGGAAAGAAACTGTTGGATTCGCCGCGCGCGGGCCACGACGATCTTGTCTTCTTCGCTCAACTCGTCCACCCCGAGGATCGCGATGATGTCCTGGAGTTCCTTGTTGCGTTGAAGGATCGCCTTGACGCGAGTGGCCGTTTCGTAGTGATCGGCCCCCACGTAGCGAGGGTCGAGTATGCGGGATGTCGAAGCGAGCGGATCGACCGCCGGATACAGCCCTCGAGAGGCAATCTCACGCGACAATTCCGTGGTCGCGTCCAAATGCGCGAAGGTTGTTGCCGGGGCCGGGTCCGTATAATCGTCCGCGGGGACATAAATCGCCTGAAGCGACGTGATTGAATGCCCACGCGTCGATGTGATCCTTTCCTGGTGTTGGCCCATCTCGTCGGCCAAGGTCGGCTGGTACCCGACCGCCGACGGCATTCGTCCAAGCAGCGTTGACACTTCCGAGCCGGCCTGCGTAAACCGGAAGATATTGTCGATGAACAGCAGCACGTCTTGCTTTTGCACATCACGGAAGTACTCGGCCATTGTCAGCCCGGAAAGCGCCACCCGCAACCGGGTTCCCGGCGGCTCGTCCATTTGCCCGAACACCAAGGCGGTGGCGGCGATCACACCCGATTCGGTCATTTCCGCGATCAGATCGTTGCCCTCGCGGGTCCGCTCCCCCACGCCCGCAAACACAGAGACGCCCTCATGCTCGTTTGCCACACGGTAGATCATTTCTTGGATCAGCACGGTCTTACCCACGCCTGCA
>JAIRXV010000084.1 GCA_031268115.1 Bifidobacteriaceae bacterium | reverse complement strand
TGGTTCAACTTCGACGCTTTGAACTTCGGTCCAGATCACCCCGCTCGACAAATGCAAGACACTTTCTACATCGACCCGCCTGGCTCCAATCTGGTGCTGCGCACGCACACGAGTCCCGTACAGGCGCGGACCATGTTGGAAAGGGGCGTGCCCATTTACGTGGCAGTCCCCGGGAAAACGTTCCGCACCGATGAGCTGGACGCCACCCACACCCCTGTGTTTCACCAAGTCGAGGGCCTCGCGGTGGATAGGGGAATTACGATGGCGCATTTGCGCGGCACGCTGGACCACCTCGCTGAGGCGATGTTCGGCAGGGGTATAGCCACGCGTCTGCGTCCGAGTTTCTTCCCATTTACCGAGCCCAGCGCAGAGATGGATCTTCAGTGTTTTGTGTGCCGGGGAACCGATCCGCACTGCCGCACGTGCGGTGGCAATGGCTGGATCGAATGGGGCGGCTGCGGTATGGTGCATCCGAACGTGCTTCTTGCCACGGGCATCGACCCGGAGGTGTATTCCGGGTTTGCTTTCGGTATGGGTATTGAACGCACCGCGATGTTCCGCCACGGCATCCGCGATATGCACGATCTAGTTGAGGGCGATTTGCGATTCTCAGCCCATTTCGGTATGGAGATCTGAACGGAGCCTAAGATGCTGATCCCACTGACTTGGTTGGGCGAGTCTGTCGCGCTCGGCGGCAGGGACGCCCACGCGGTGGCTGCCGCACTGGTTGGCGTTGGACTTGAGGAGGAGGCCGTCCACTCGTTCGGCGTGGATGGACCGCTCGTTGTGGGCGAGGTTCTTTCCGTGGACCTCGAACCGCAGAAAAATGGCAAGACCATTCGGTGGTGCCGCGTGGATGTGGGCGCGGAATACAACAACCCCGGTCCGCGCGGCATCGTCTGTGGGGCCCACAACTTTGTGGTCGGCGATAGGGTCGCGGTCGCGTTGCCGGGTGCCGTTTTGCCTGGTCCGTTCCCGATTTCGGCGCGCCAGACCTACGGTCACCTGTCTGACGGCATGATCTGTTCCGAACGCGAACTGGGACTGGGCGAGGACCATTCCGGGATCATGGTGTTGTCGCGCTACGGACTCGATGCGGCGGTCGGGACGGATGCCATTGGCCTGCTCGGCTTGGGTGAGCAAACCGTCGAGATCAACGTCACACCGGATCGGGGTTATTGTTTCTCGATCCGCGGCGTGGCGCGTGAGTTTTCGCACGCCACGGGACAGCCTTTCCGCGACCCAGCCGATTTGCCGGTTCCGCCCTCCACGTCGGGAGGGTTCCCGGTCGCAGTGGACGATGCCGCGCCCATTCACGGTCAAATCGGTTGCGACCGATTTGTGGCCCGAATTGTGCGCGGGTGTCATGCCTTCCAGCAGTCGCCGCAATGGATGCGGCGCCGATTGGTCCAGGCGGGAATGCGTCCCATATCGCTCGGTGTGGATGTAACGAACTACGTTATGTTGGAAATCGGCCAACCGTTGCACGCCTACGATCTGGCCGGAGTGGCGGGTCCGATAGTGGTTCGCCGCGCCCGCAGCGGTGAGCGGCTTATGACCTTGGACGATACGGACCGTGCGCTCGACCCAGAGGATTTGCTGATAACGGATTCTCCGGGCGGGTCGCGCGGGTCGCGCGTCATCGGTATCGCCGGTGTCATGGGTGGCGCCTCCTGCGAGGTGAGCGAGACGACCACGGATTTGCTGATCGAGGCTGCTCACTTCGACCCTGTGTCTGTGTCGCGGACATCGAGGCGCCACAAATTGTCCTCCGAAGCGGCCCGCCGATTCGAGCGGGGCGTGGACCCCAAGGTGCCTCCGTATGCGGTTCAACGGGCAATCGATTTGTTGATCGAATATGGCGGCGGGCAGGCCGATCCGGAGGTTACGGATTTGGATTCGATTGCACCCGCCCCCGTTATAGCGTTCGATCCGACATTGGCGAGCCGGTTGGTGGGGGTCGATTACGGGTCCGGCGATGTGGAACGAGTATTGAAGGCGATCGGCTGCGCCGTGGACGCCCGCGTGGGCTCATCCTGGCAGGTTGTGCCTCCGTCGTGGCGTCCGGATTTGTCTCGGCCGGTCGATTTGGTCGAGGAAGTGGCCCGGATCGACGGTTACCAGCACATACCTTCGCTTCTGCCCACGGCTCCGGCGGGAACGGGACTGACCCATTCACAGCGTTTGCGCCGGTCTGGCGCCCGCGCGTTGGCCGAGTTCGGGCTCGTAGAAGTGCTGTCGTACCCGTTTGTTGCCCCTGATATCTTCGACCGCTTGGGGCTGGGCGCCGCCGATCCGCGCCGCCGGGCAACGCGCTTGACCAACCCCCTCGACCAGAACGCGCCGCTGCTGCGCACAGAGATCGTCCAGACACTGATCGATCCGGTGCGGCGCAATGTAGCCCGCGGATTGACCGACTTCGGCGTGTTTGAGCTTGGTCAAGTCACCATCGCCCGCGAGGGTGCGCCGCTTAGCGCGGGGCTACCGAAGGGTGCGGCGCGGCCAACCGATGCCGAACTGGCCCAGCTTCACGCCGCTGTCCCAAACCAGCCGCGCCACGCCGCTGCCATCTTGGTGGGCGCGCGCCAGCCGGCCGGTGTCCACGGACCGGCTCGCGCGGCGGATTGGGCCGATGCCGTAGAGGCCGCCCGCACGTTGGCCCGCGTGGTTCACGTCATTTTGGACGCCCGCCCAACGCGCAGGGCCCCTTGGCACCCGGGCCGCTGCGCGGAGCTGGCCGTGGGGGACGCCATCGTCGGCTACGCGGGCGAGCTGCACCCGAGTGTGCTGACGGCGCTAGACCTGCCGGCCCGCGCGGTCGCGTTCGAACTCGACCTGGACGCGCTTCTGGCGGTCGAGGAAGGCACGGTGGCGGCGCTCCCGATCTCGACGCACCCCGTGGCGAAAGAGGATCTGGCGTTCGTGGTGGACGATGCCGTCCCTTCCGCGGCCGTGGTGGCAGCGGTCAGGCGTGGGGCAGGCGACGCGGTGGAACGCGCCGAGGTGTTCGACGTGTACACGGGTGACCAGGTGGGCGAGGGCGCCAAGTCTGTTGCTGTCGCGTTGCGTCTGCGGGCCCCAGACCACACGTTGTCCGCCGCCGAGGTCGCCTCCGCCCGCCAGGCCGCTATCGGAGCGGTCCAGGCGGAACTCGGTGGGGTATTGCGCGCGTAGGAAACGCCGCCCGGTTGGGGGGTGGGGCGATCATTCCTTCCCGCGCCGTCCGACGGCAACGGGGCGGGAAGCGGCTTTCGGTCGCACCACCGGCAGAATTCGTCTTCGCTGCGGCTGCCCTTGTACGGGCCCCGGTTTATCCCGATCTCGTCCCCGGTGGGCGGCCGCCACAGAATCCAATTCTCCGCCCTTCAGCAACCGCTCTTGGCGATGCGAGTCCACGCGGGCGGAGGAGACCCCGCCCGTGGAGCGAACTAGTTGACGTAGTTCCTCGACGCATCGGTCGTGGGTGGCCATGAACTTGTCGAAGACCGCGTCTTGGACGGTCCAATACCCGCGAGTACCCAACCTGAACGGGTTATCTCACGTGTTATTGGCGGCAGCGGCGGCCCGCGCGATCCGCGCCCTAGATGCCACGCCTACCTCGCCGGTTGGTGGCTACCTGTCGTACCACTCTAGCCACCTTGCCTTGATGCGGCTGCCCTTGTACGGGCCCCGGTTGATCCCAGCCTCATCCCCGGTGGGAGCAGCCTGAAAATCCAACTCTCTGCCTTTCAATAACCGCTCTAGGCGATACGAGCTATGGCGTTGGAGCTCCTTCATAAGGGTGTATTTGCCCGGAGGCGAGTAGTTCGGGCTATCGGGGTCGTTTGTGGCCCGCCAGAGAGTAACAATGCAGCGGCGCGCGGTGATCAGCGGGTCGGCCGGGGTTGGAAACGTGCCGATATCCACGAGGAAATCCCCGGTCCGGCCTACATTGAATTCCTCTGCGCGCCAGCATATCCACTTCGATCCTGGTAGTTGGGAGATCAGCACGTCTGCGTAATAGAAGGCAACTCGGCCCTCCAGGCGGTGGTACTGCAGGATGTTCATTTCTCCTGGGTCCCGGCGGTCGGGATCGTAGATGCGGCACCAGGTGGGCCACCAGTCGTAGCCGTCATCCCATTTGGCGCCCAGTAGTACGGGGATTTTCAGCCAGTCGTTCAACGGTCCCAACGATTCGACAGAGCCGTCCAGGTCTGGCCCACCAGTGGAGCGAACCAGGTGACGTA
>JAIRXV010000076.1 GCA_031268115.1 Bifidobacteriaceae bacterium | reverse complement strand
GCCAGGGGCCGCCATCGTCCATCCATGCGGCCACCACCGTGTTTGCCGTCCCCGCAAGCGCCAAGAGGACGATGGCGGTCGGGCGGTCGGGAATCTCGGCCAACCATGGCCAACCAACAGCGAATGCAGCGGCCACAACACCTGCCACCGCCACCGCCGCTGTGGGCCCGCCAAGTGCCGAGGCCGCGGCCGGCAGCAGGCAGAGAGCCGCCGCGCTGAGTGTCCGCCACCAACGTTTCATGGCCATCCCTCTTTCGTGTCGCCCAGCGCTCGCGGTGAGGCAACGCTGAATGGTGCGCTGTCTTCGATGCTAGCTGCAGCGATTCCAGTGGACCGCTGCCCTTTGGCGGCGAGCCTGTTTCTCGGGTTTGCCCACCTCACGCCCGGGCCCTGGGACGCGATCGACTCACCGTTGCGGCGACCGCATATGAGCCCGGCGCCAAACACCGGTACGGTAGTCGCAGCCAGGATACGAGGGAGGAGGCTTCAATGGCAGATGTCCTCTTGCTCACTCCCGGACCGGGGACTCTCGCAACAGTCCTGCCAGCGCTCGATTTCCTGCCTCACCGAGTGACCGTTCTGCCTCTCGATCCGTCTGTCTTGGTCGATTCCCCTTCCGCCGATGTGGTGCTTCTCGATGCCCGGCGGGACCTAACGGGCGCGCGCGCCACGGCGAGGCTATTGCAGTCCACTGGTTTGGCTGCCCCACTGGTCCTTGTGGTCACAGAGGGTGGGTTGACGGCGTTGAATGCCGACTGGGGGGCGCGAGACTTCCTTCTGACTGGCGCTAGTCCGGCCGAAGTCGAGGCTCGGCTGCGTTTGGCGTTGACGGCAGCGACGGATTCCGACCTGATGCCAGATTCGGAGGAAATCACATCCGGCGACCTCTCGATCGATCCGGTGGCCTACACGGCGCGGCTGCGGCGCCGGCCCTTGGATCTGACCTACAAGGAGTTCGAACTCTTACGGTACCTGGCCCAGCATCCGGGCCGAGTGTTTACCCGAGCCCAACTGCTGCAAGAGGTCTGGGGATACGACTATTTCGGCGGCACACGCACGGTGGATGTGCATGTGCGGCGGTTGCGGGCGAAGCTCGGACCTGAGCATGAGCATCTCATTGGCACTGTGCGCAACGTCGGCTACCGCTTCAACGCGCAGCACGACCGCCGGTCCGCTTCGGAACCGGTCGCAGAACCCGCAAACGTGGACGATGACGGCGCGTTGACTCCCGAATCTCCCTCATGACGGCACTGCCCGCCCACTTTCGGAGCGTTCGGTCAGCACACCGGGTTGGGCTTCGCACCTAGGCGTGTGACGCTATGGTGGTTCCGACGCCGGACCGCGGTAGCCCCGGGCTCCACCTATTGCCGCTACGAGCGGCCTGCGCGCCGACAGGCGCTTCGCGGTCCGGCGCTCACACGCTTCTACCGTTTTGGTCCGTGGGATGGGGTGTCCAAGGGACGCTAAGGTAGCTTCGCCACCTTGCCCGTTTCCGCTCCGTGAGTACCGGAGGCCTTGCCGTGCGTTTCAAGCTGACTCCCAGCGATGATTCCTTTTTCGACTTGTTCACGGCGTCAGCCCGCCACTTGGTGGCGGGCTCGGAGGCGCTGGCGCAGATGCTCGGCGCGGACAGAGACACTCAGGTGGATCTGGCGGCCCAGATCCGTGAGATCGAGCACCACGCCGACGATGCGACCCACGCCATCATGAGACGCCTCAACCAGACGTTCGTGACACCGTTCGATCGCGACGACATCTACAACTTGGCAGGTGCCCTGGACGATTGCATGGACCAGATGGAGGCCGCCGCGGACTACATCGTGCTGTACCGGATCGATTCGATACCGAAAAAGGTGTCCAAACAGGTGGGTATCTTGCGCAACGCCGCCGAGCTGACGGCGGAGGCCATGCCGAAGCTGAAGGCAATGGATGACCTAGTGGACTACTGGGTTGAGATCAACCGGCTAGAGAACCAGGCGGACAGGCTGCACCGGGCGTTGATCGCGTCCCTGTTCGAAACTGAGACCGATGCGATCCGGCTGATGAAGATCAAAGACCTGGTGGAAGCGCTAGAGGCGGGGGCAGATGCCTTCGAAAACGTCGCCAACACAGTCGAGACAATCGCTCTCAAGGAGTCTTGAGTCCCCGTGGACCTCGCGCTCGTCATCCTGGTCATCGCCGTCGCTCTGGGCTTCGATTTCACCAACGGGTTCCACGATGCAGCAAACGCGATCGCCACCTCGGTTTCTACCCGAGCGCTACGACCGCGCACGGCGCTGATCATGGCCGCCTGCATGAACATGGTCGGGGCGCTGCTGGGCACGGCCGTCGCCGAAACGATCGCGCGCGACATCGTCAACCTGGAAGCGATCACGCTGGCACACGAAGAGTTGACAATTGTGCTCGCGGCTCTGCTCGGCGCTGTCACCTGGAACCTGATCACCTGGTGGTTCGGTTTGCCGTCATCGTCCTCCCATGCGTTGATCGGTGGGTTGGCCGGGGCCGGCGTGGCGGCG
>JAIRXV010000063.1 GCA_031268115.1 Bifidobacteriaceae bacterium | reverse complement strand
CTTTGGTATTTGGGACGGCGCACGGTTTGACGTGGTCGCCGCGCAGAGCGGATTTGGGTTGGTGACGCTGTGATGGGCGCTTTGTCCGCGCCAGACGCGTTGGCTGACGGCTACGCCGGGCTGGTGGAGTGTTGGGCGGTTGGGGGAGACCCGCGCGTGGTGGCTCCGCGCGAATGGTTGGACTTGGCGGCCGGGCTGGAGGCGCCGGCCGCTGAGCTCCTGCTGGTCGCGGTCGCGAGCCAGTTCTCAATGGTTGCGCTGCGGCCAGCGCTGCCGGCGGATGCGGTCCGCCGCGAGCCGTTGCCGCGTCTCGCGGCGCCTTGCGTGCCTGAACAGCTTCGCCCGGTCTTGCGGGCCGCGCTGTCCGCCTGCGAGGACCCCGAGGCGGTGATCCGGATGGTCTTGCGCCGCGGCTTCGCGGTTCACCCGGCGGACTGGTTCCCTGGCGTGGCCCGAGACCACAAACCCGGCTCTGTCCCGGATCTCTATCTGCCGTGGACGGTCTGGGCGGCACCCCGTGGCACGCCCGCCGATGACGCAGCTTTCGCCGATGACGCGGCGCCGGCCAACCTGGATGGCTGGCGCTCGATGGCACCCCAGGAGCGCCTTTCGGCGATGCGCCGTCTGCGTCAGGAAGATCCGCCGGCCGTCCGATTGAGGCTCGCCGAGATGTTCCAGGTGGCGCCGGCGCGCGAGCGCCTCGCGCTGTTGGGGGTCTTGGGCCAGCGATTGGAAATAGAGGACGCGGAGTTCTTGGAGTCCTTAGAATCGGACCGGTCCAGCCAAGTCCGCATAGCGGCGCTGGACCTTCTAGCACGGCTGGGCAGGACTGTCGCTGCTCGCGATGGGACGGAATTGGCCGCCTGTTTTCAGGTGGCAAAGAACGGAATCCTGCGGCGCCGGATCGCGGTGACGGCCCTTCAGGTCCCATCGCAGACAGCGGCGCACCGGGTCTTGAACCTATTCAGGCAGGCTGAGCTGCCTGGGTTGGCCGCTGCGATGGCCCTTTCTGCGGACGAACTGATAGATGCCTGGGATCCGGACAGTCCAACGGTTGAAGGCCCGCTCCACCCCGAGGCCGTGAACCGCGCACTTGCGGACGTGGCGGCGGCCACCGGTTCTGACTCCCAGGCCGAGGCGCTTGCGCTCAAGCTGGTCGGCTCTGATCGGGGGAAACTGGCGGCGGCCGCGTTGTTTGGACGGATCGGCCAGGACGCGCGGGCCAAGGTGGTCCGAGCTAACCTGAGGCCACCCTGGCAGGTTGTCGAGTCGCTTGCCGCGCAGGCCGATGGCGATCTAGTGGGATCCGAAGCAGTGCGGCCCGTCATGGCGGACCCAGATGCGGTCTCTGCGCTGGCGGAGCAATCCAAGCTGGAGGCGGATGCGAGGATACGCGGCCTGTTGGGTCTGGCCACCATGATGACTCCCTCCGCGGCAGAGGAGCTCTTGGGGCATCTCGAACGCCAAGGGCTCCACCGGGCGTTGCCGACGCTGAGTGTCTTGGTCTTGAACTCGGCGTTGGCTGGAGCGCGCAGCGCTGACGCCGATGACGCGGTAACGCAAATCACCACAAGCGAAGAGGCGAACTATGACTGACGTGCTGCGGCTCACCGCCGAGGAGACCTATGCCAGCGAACTGGAGGCCCTGCTGGAAGATTCGGGGCCCAGGCCCACCGGCTGGCGCCTGACACCCAAGGCCGTGCTGACGTATTTGCTGGGCGGCCAGGCCCCAGGCGGTGCGCAGGTGAGTCCCAAGTACGTGGGCGCCCGACGCTTGATGGAGACGGCCGTGGCCACCTTAGCCACAGACAGGGCGCTGTTGTTGATGGGTGTGCCGGGGACGGCCAAGTCATGGGTCTCGGAGCACCTGGCGGCGGCGATCTCTGGCGATTCGACGCTGCTGATCCAATGCACCGCTGGCACGGATGAGACCCAGGTCCGCTACGGCTGGAACTACGCCCAGCTCTTGGCGCACGGGCCAAGCGAGGAAGCGTTGGTGGCCACCCCTTTGATGCGCGCGATGCGCGAGGGCGCGCTGTGCCGCATGGAAGAGTTCACCCGCCTCGGTTCGGACGTTCAGGACACCATGATCACGGTGTTGAGCGAGAAAGTCCTGCCGGTTCCAGAACTCGGCATGGCTTTGCCCGCGAGACGTGGGTTCAACGTAATCGCGACGGCCAACAACCGCGACAAGGGAGTCAACGAGCTTTCCTCCGCCTTGAAACGGCGGTTCAATGTGGTGGTTCTGCCGCTGCCGGCCAGCTTGGATGAAGAAGTGGGGATTGTTTCCCGGCGCGTGCGGGAATTGGCGACGGGGCTGGATTTGCCGGTGCCGCGCGGCGTGGAGGAACAGATCAAGGCCGTCTTGACGGTCTTCCGGGAACTGCGTTCCGGCGCCACTGAAGACAACAAGGTGACGCTCAAGACGCCATCGGGCACCCTGTCAACCGCAGAGGCGATAGGGACGCTGGTGGGAGGGCTGTCCCACGCCGCTTGGTTCGCGGACGGCCAGCT
This sequence comes from Bifidobacteriaceae bacterium, assembly GCA_031268115.1. Taxonomy (GTDB): domain Bacteria; phylum Actinomycetota; class Actinomycetes; order Actinomycetales; family WQXJ01; genus JAIRRT01. The sequence continues at coordinate 4,880 of JAIRXV010000063.1, read as the reverse complement.
GGGAGCGGAGCAGCTGGCGGCGTCGATGGTGGGAGCCATAGTTAAGGATCCCGTCCAAGATAAGGCCGTATTGGAGGAATACCTTGAGACTGTCCTGAAGAAGCGCAACGCTTACAGCCAGTATTATGGCGCACTGAATGACGCGTTGTGACCGTTCACTATTTCCCGATCCGTCACCACGGCCCCGGATCGGCGGCCAGTTTGGTGGGCGCCCTGGATGAGTTGCGCCCTGCGGCCGTCCTAATCGAAGGCCCCGCGGATGCGGGCGAGCTGTTGCCGGCGCTGGCATCGGATCAGATGAAGCCGCCTATCGCGCTCCTGTGCTACAAGAAGGACGATCCGTCCCTCGCCGCGTTTTGGCCGTTCGCGGAGTACTCGCCGGAATACCAGGCGGCCCTTTGGGCGTTGAGGAACGGCGCCCAAGCCAAGTTCATCGACCTTCCCTCCGCCGCCGCCATCGGCCACGATGCCGAGGAGGCCGGGCGGGACGAGGCCGGTGACGACAATGAAGATGGCGACGATGACGGCGAGCCTCCCGGCGCTGACCAAGCCGGCCCCGAGACGGACGGTGCGTCCGGGGGACGGGACGCGGGGCGCCCACTCGATCCGATTGGGCGGCTGGCCGAGGCCGCCGGGTACGAGGACGGCGAATCGTGGTGGTGCGACCTCTTGGATCAGAACCCGGCGCCGGGGCCGGTGTTTGGGGCCGTGGCGGAGGCGATGGGCGAGTTGCGGACGGACGTCGAGTTGGATCCCTTTGAGGCGAAGCGCGAAGCCCACATGCGGCTACGCGTGGCCGAGGCCGCTCGCGTGGCTGACGGGCCGGTGGCGGTTGTATGCGGCGCGTGGCACGTACCCGCCTTGGCGGCCAAAGTGCCGGCGGCGGCCGATAGGAAAACGCTGGCGGGCCTTCCCCGGGTCAAGTCCGCGGTGACTTGGGCGCCGTGGGCGGAGGCCCGGCTCGCCTCGGGGACGGGCTACGGCGCGGGCGTTCGGGCGCCGGGCTGGAATCTGCACGTCTGGCGCACGTGGGGCCGCGAGGAATCGAACGCGATTTGGTTGACGCGGATCGCTCGGTTGCTGCGGGAACGCGGCCATGACATCTCGCCGGCCTCACTAATCGAGGCCGAGCGGCTTGCCCTCGCCTTGGCGGCATTGCGGGATCGGCCCCGAGCTGGCTTCGAAGAACTCCGCGAGGCGTCCGTGGCCTGCCTGTTTGGCGGCGACGACCTCTTGTGGCGGTTGCTTGAAAAGGAACTTCTGCTTGGCGACCAAGTGGGCGAAGTCCCACCGGACACCGAAGCGGCGCCGCTGGTCAAGGATGTCCGCCGCATCCAGCGCGAGGTCCGCCTGAAACCGGAAGCGATGGAACGGGAGTTGGCCTTGGATCTCCGGTCGGAATCCGGGCGCAAGCGGTCATTGCTGCTGCACCGATTGGGGGCGTTGGAGGTCCCGTGGGGCGAACTGCTGGACGCCGGCAGATCGAGGGGCACCTTCCGCGAGAATTGGCGGCTGCGCTGGGAACCGGAGTTCACGGTTGCGCTGGTGGAGCGCGTGGTTTGGGGATCCGACCTGGAGGGCGCCGCCAGCGCCTATCTGACACACCAGATGGGGCGGGCCGGGTCGCTGGACGCCCTGGCGCAGGCAGTGGGCGATGCCGTCGCTGCCGAGTTGTCTGAGGCGTGGACCCAAGGACTTCGCTTACTGGAGGCGAAAGCGGCGCTGACCAGCGATGTCGGCCAGCTCTTGGCGGCTGTGGCACCGCTCGCGGCCACGGTGCGTTACGGCCAGGCGCGCCAAGTGGACACCGAACCGCTCCGGGCGTTGGCGGAACGCTTGGCAGTCGAGGCAGCGCTGGGGCTGCGCCACGCGGCCCGCGGGTTGGACGATGCCGCAGCTGGGAGCTTGGCCGCAGGGTTGCGGGGGGCGGACCAAGGCTTGCGTCTGTTGGAGGCCGGGCCAGAAACGATGGCGGTCTGGTTCGCCGCGCTGGAAGAACTGGTTGACGATTCGGCGGCGGCGGCCTTCGCTGCGGGCTGCGCCGGTCAACTGCTCTACACCGCTGAGCGCGTCACACCGGCACAGGCTGTCGCCCTGTTGGAGCGACGCCTCTCACCCGGCACCGAGGTGGCTTGGGCCGCGCGTTTCCTTGAAGGCTTCTTTACGTCCCAGGCCGCCCGGCTGATCTACGACACGCCGCTGCGCGTGGCGGTGGACCAATGGCTGCGGGGCATCTCCGCTGAGGATTTTCTGGGCCATCTGCCGCTGTTTAGGCGGGTCCTCTCTGAGTTGGATTCCATGGAGCGCAAGCGGCTCTTCGAAGCGGTTGTCCGCGGCTCGGGCCCAGCCCGGTTGGCGGGTGCGGTGGTCCTACCGGCAGACGTGTGGGCCGCGCATCTGCGCGCTGTGGCGCCGCTGCTAGCCGGAGCTCAGGAAGGCGGGCCCGATGAGTGAGACAGACCCAACCGCCCGTGGCGGGTCGGCGCCGGCTGGCACCGGTGATGGTGACGCTGGGCAGGACGATGCCGACTTCTTGGATCAGGCGGAGGATGCCGTCGATGACGGCGAACGACGCTGGCGGTTGGCTCTCGGGGTGGAAGACGGCCTAGACGCGCCTGATCTGCGACTTTCGCGGGCGCTCAGCGCGGTTTACGGCGGCGGGAGCGGCCCAACGGGCCCGGGCTCTGCGGGAGGTCGGCGCGGCGGCCTTGGGCGGTCATCGCCCAAGGCGCTGGCGTCTTGGCTGGGCGACTTACGGGAGTTCTTCCCACGCGGTGTGGTGCGCGTGGTCCAGCAAGACGCCCTGGAACGCTTGGGCCTGCGCCAACTCCTGGCGGAACCTGAAGTGTTGGAGTCCGTGGAACGCGACGTCAACCTGGTGGCCCAGCTGTTGTCGCTGGCTTCAGTCATGCCGTCGAAGACCAAAGCGATGGCCCGCGGGGTCATAGCCGAAGTGGTGGAGGAATTGATGAAGCGTCTGGAACAGCGGACGCAAGAGGCGGTCCGTGGGGCACTGGACCGGTCCCGGCGGACGCGCCGCCCGCGCCCAGCGGATATCGACTGGCCGCGCACCATAACCGCTAACCTGCGCCACTACCAGCCAGATCTGAAAACCGTGGTCCCTGAACGGTTCATCGGGTTCCCGCGTCGGGGGCGGCGCGTTGCGGATCTCGAAGAGGTGGTGTTGTGCGTAGACCAATCCGGCTCAATGGCGTCCTCCGTGATCTACGCGTCCATCTTCGCTGCTGTCATGGCTTCCCTGCCGACGGTGGCGACCAAGCTCGTGTGTTTCGACACTTCTGTGGCGGACCTGACGGACCAGCTCGCGGACCCGGTAGATGTGTTGTTCGGCATACAACTGGGGGGCGGTACCGACATCAATCAGGCGGTTGCCTACTGCCAGGGCCTCATCGAGCAACCGTCCAAAGCTCACTTGGTCCTCTTGACCGACCTGTATGAAGGCGGCGATTCGGAGGACTTGCTCGGCCGACTCGCTGCCTTGACTCGGGCGGGTGTGGGCGTGGTTGTCCTGTTGGCGCTGACCGACCAGGGCAACCCGGGGTACTCCGAGGAGATGGCCGGGCAAGTTGCCGCGCTTGGCATCCCAACCTTCGGCTGCACGCCGGACCAGTTCCCGGACTTGATGGCCAAGGCCCTGCGGCGTGAGGACATCGCGGCGTGGGCGGCGGGGGAGGACATTCGCCTGGTCCGCCCGACCTGACCGTGGTAAGTCCCGAACAAAAGAGTTGGGATGAACAATGGCGTGTCGGGGCCGAAGCCCGCTGATCTGCTGCCCGCGTCGATCCTCGGCCTGTTGGGGGCGCGAGGTCCGTTGACCAGGGCCGAACTCGCCTCGGCGCCGCGGGTCAGTTCCGCGACGATCACCGGGGCCGCCAAGGGCCTGATGGCCAGAGGCATGGTCGTGGAGGTGGGTCAATTGGCGTCCGGCGGCGGACGCCCGGCCCGCCCGTTGTCGCTGGCCAGCACCGCCGGTCGGATGGTGGGGGTGGAGGTCACCGCGAGCCATCTCGCCGTTGTCGCCGCGAAGTTCGACGGCGAGGTTCCGGTCCTAGTCGAAAACGACATCAACGCCCTGGCTGTGGCCGAGCAGGTGTACGGGGCCGGCGTCAAGTACTCCACTTACCTCATTGTCACGATCGGCCGCGGCATCGGCTGTGGGATTGTTATCGGCGGCGAAGTGTTCCGGGGTTCTGGCGGCGGGGCTGGGGAGATCGGCCATTTCCCGCTCCAGGAAGACGGACCGCCTTGCCCGTATGGACATTCCGGCTGTCTGGAGTCCCTGATCGGGACGGCCGGGCTGGTGTGCCGGGCCGTCGAAATGGGTCTCTTGGAGTCCCCCGGGGCCGAAGAGCCTCGAACCAGAGCTTGAGGCGATCCGGGCCCTGGCCGACCGCGCGAAACGCGACCGCTTGGTCGCAGACGGACTATTCGATTGGGCCGGCCGCCTCCTTGGCTCGTCCGTCGCCGGCGCGGTCAACCCCCTGGACCCGGAGGCGGTGGTGGTGCTGGGCGAGGGAACCGCGCGTTGGGGCCTTTGGGAGAACGGTTTCGAAGACGCCTTCCGGTCCAAGCTGATCGAATCGCGCCGATCGGTCCCGTACATCGTGGACGCGTGGGACGAGGACAAGTGGGCTTTGGGCGCGGCGGCGGGGAGCATGGAAGAACCTCCTGTGGGTGCTGGTGTTCTTGGCCCCGAGCGCGATCCCTCTGGTGGTGTTCAAACTCGCCCCGATCCTCGCCTCGGCGTGGGTCTCCCTACACGAGTGGAACATGATCGCCCCGGTGCAATGGGTTGGACTCGGAAACTACACCGACCTGCTGCGGAAACTCAGCTCATCCGCACACGTTTCAGGCTCAAG
>JAIRXV010000034.1 GCA_031268115.1 Bifidobacteriaceae bacterium | reverse complement strand
GCTGAGCATAGGAACGGGGCTGCGGCCCATGGACCACACCGCCGCCCACGAACTGCGGAGCGCGTGTGGACCCCTGTCGGGCCCGGCCGGTCCCCTTCTGGCGGTATGGCTTACGGCCGCCGCCGCTGACCAGACCGCGAGTCTTGGTGGCGTGCGTACCCTGGCGCGCCGCCGCCAACTGGGCCACCACAACCTGGTGGATCAACGGAACGTTGGTCTGAACGTCGAACACGGCTTCCGGTAGCTCGACCGAGCCGGTTCGCTTGCCGGCCGCGTCGAGGACATCGACGGCTGTCATGGCGGTCAGGCTCCCTTCACGGCGCTGCGAATAAGAACAACGCCGCCGCGCGGACCGGGAACGGCGCCTCTGACGAGCACCAGCCCCTTGGCCGCATCGACGGCGACGATGACGAGGTTCTGGACGGTATGGCGATTGGCGCCCATCCGCCCGGCCATCTTCATTCCTTTGAAGACCCTGGCGGGAGTGGCGCACGCCCCGATGGAACCGGGCTTGCGGTGGTTGCGATGGGCTCCGTGCGAGGCCCCAACCCCCGAAAAGCCGTGGCGCTTCATTACCCCGGCCGTACCCTTACCCTTCGTGGTCCCGGTCACATCGACGAGGGCACCGGGCTCGAAGACGGCTGCCGTGACCTCCTGGCCAAGCGTGTACTCACTGGCGTCCGCGGTGCGAACCTCAGCCAAGTGCCGCCGCGGAGTCACGCCGGCCTTGGCGAAATGACCCGCCAATGGCTTGGTCACCTTACGTGGGTTGACTTCGCCGTACGCGAGCTGCACCGCGCAATAGGAATCGACCTCTGCGGTGCGCACCTGGGTGACCACGTTGACATCCACATCAATCGCGGTGATCGGGACGACCCGCCCGTTTTCATCCCAGGCCTGTGTCATTCCGAGCTTCTTTCCCAGCAGGGCCGTCACCGACCTCGGTGGGGTTGCAAGCGTGGTCATAGCGAGTGCTTCCTTGTCCGTCTGGGCGCTCAGAGCTTGATTTCGATGTTGACATCAGCGGGCAGATCGAGGCGCATCAGAGAATCGACCGCCTTCGGGGTCGGGTCGATGATGTCGATGAGGCGCTTGTGGGTCCGCATCTCGAACTGTTCGCGGGAGTCCTTGTACTTGTGGGGCGAGCGAATCACGCAGTACACGTTCTTCTCGGTGGGAAGGGGAACCGGTCCGACCACGGTGGCACCCGCTCGGGTGACCGTATCCACGATCTTGCGCGCCGAGGAGTCGATGACCTCATGGTCGTACGACTTCAGGCGAATCCTGATCTTCTGTCCCGCCATGGCGCCGGCGCTTCCTTTCATCCGGTATTTCTGCAGGTGACTCACGCACCCGCGCTCGGGCGTGTCGCCCTGCGCGGCACACGACTCGCCCCCACTTTGTGAGGCCTGAGGCCCCGGTTTGGGTTGGTGTGCCCCCGCGCCGCGGGGATCCCCTGGCGCGAAAGCGTTCAGGCCCAGCGGACGGCCGGGCGAACGTTCACGAGTGGCGGCGAACGTCGTGTGCGCGCACGCACCTCCGCCGACGCCGAGGGATTACCCTACACCATCTGCGCGAGTACCCCGGCACCGATTCCGGCACGCAGCGCCCCGCAAGCCAGCACCCTCGGGGCCGAGGCCAAGAACCCGTGGGGGCCTTCTCAGCAGTCCTCGCCCCGTACCGATGGATCGGGTTCTCGACATGCCAGCGGGCTCGGATCCAGCCTTCATTGCCGACGGGGGCCCGCTGCCACGGCCATGTCCGCCATCGGCGGCCTCCTAGGCTCCCCGCGGCAGCGGGCTCGGGTGGGGTGGCCGGGGACAGATCCCCCGGCCACCCCGCCGTCGCGTGGCAACTTGCATCGGGCGGTGGTATTTCGCCACCGTCCCAGGGTGGGTTTAGTTAACGGCGATGGTGTAGGTCTTTGAGACCCGCTTCTTCGCCGCGGATGTGGCCGTCACTGTCACCTTTGCGGTTCCTGGGGACTTACCCAGGACCCGACCGGCCGTATCGACGGACAGAACCGACTCGTTGGAGGACTTAAAGGTCACCTTGGTGCCCACGGCCCTGGCGGGCGCGTAGGTCGCGGTGATGTAACCCGAAGCGCCCACTGAAACCGTCTTAGGCGCCTTCGCGGACACGCTCTTCAGTTTCGCGCCCGTGTCCTTGCCTATCACGTTGACCACGATGGTCTTGGTTCGCCCGGCATAGCGAACCAGGACGGCGGTCTTGCCCACCTTCTTGGCGGTGATCTTGCCGGACTTGTTGACAGAGGCGACAGACTTGCCGACCACCGCGAACTTCGCCGTGACCCGCTTGCCGGCCGCCGTGTAGCCAAACGCCGGAATCTTGGCCGATTGGCCCTCGACCAGTGTCACGCTGTGCTGCGCGGCCTTCACTGCGACCGTCCCGAGCTGCTCAACCGCGGGCGGATCCGCCTCTGGTGCTGGAGGCGCGGCCAAAGTGGGCGCTGGGACCGAGACAGTCTGCGTGACAGTCGGAGTCGGAGC
>JAIRXV010000019.1 GCA_031268115.1 Bifidobacteriaceae bacterium | reverse complement strand
TCACTTACAGCACGGTTGGCACCATTGTCTAACTGTCGGCCCCGGCGGGCGATGCGGGGGGTTCGTGTGTCTGGGTGGGTGGGGGCGGGCCGGTGGGTGAGGACGGCGGTCCCGCCGGTCCATCGGACCTGGGATACGTCACGATGACAGAGTTCGTGCCGGGTGCCTCGGCTGGCGAAACCGTCGATCCGCAAGACATCTTGTTCGAGGGTGTGGTGTACGTGCCGGTGGATGTGGACGGCGTGGGCGTGGTCGCGTCACTCGCGCGTGTGGGCTCCCAGACCGTTTTCTACGCAGCGGCCGACGGAGACGATCGGGGGCGTCTGCGGGCCGTGCTGGAACGCTTGGCGATCACGCCCGATGGCGAGTGGCTGAGCCCCGCGGCCGCGGGCGTTCTACCCGCACCGGCCGACGCCGCCGCGATCGAGGTGTCGCCGATCTGGGCCGTGCCCGTTGATGAAGGGGGCGACGCCGAGGCCGGTGCCGGATGTATTGTGGCGCTCGCCGTGGGTGAGGATATCCCGCCTGAGCTAGCGGATTCGGATTATTGCGACACTGTCTGGGTTCCCCGGGGCGATGATGAAGGCGAGTATGTAGTCACTCTTGTGCCAGCGCCGAGCGGCTCCCCGGGCGAGTGACCGGGCGCGGGTTGGTTGCCCGGAGGGTTGGTTGCCCAGCGCCCGAGGGCGTAGATGTTCTAGTAGTGGCGCGGGTTGGTTGCCCGGCGGGTTGGTTGCCCTGAGGGTTGGTTGGCCGGAGCCCGGCGGCGCCGGGCGAGGGGGAGCGGGGGTTGGGCGCGAGTCGTGCGGGGTGGGTCCGCTGGGCGGAGATCGCAGGCGGTTGTACTTTCGCGATCGCCTCTATGAAGTCTCTCCCGCTCGGTGCCGCGCCGCCCGCCGTGTCGCGTCTCAATAGAGCCTTTGGCTATTAGGACTGCGTCCCGATGCATCGCAATAGAGGTATTGGCTATTGGATGGAGCCGAAACGCGGCAATCCGGCGACCCTAGTGACGAAAAGCTCTATCGATTTGAGAGCACACTGTCCGCAATTGACCAAGACCTCTATCGATGCGATCTGAACCGGCCGATCTGAACCAGCCGATCTGAACCAGCCGATCACCGTGAACCGATTCGCGAAATCGAAGACCGGACTGAATCGATTCGCGGAACGCAATGGTCAGAACCGGCCGGATTGACCCAACTGGCCTGAACCGGCGCGGTCGGGCCGGGACTTCGGTGAAGAGCTCCACTTCCGGGAAGACGGATGTGCTGCGACCCGGACATGCACATCCGCAACCAACCCCCGTGCGGCGTACCTTCAGCGCCGGTCTGGGACGGCGCTGAAGACTATCACCGTCCCAGACATTGGCCGCCGCGGTTCTCCCGGTCCGGGCTTCGCCCTGCTCAGCTGACGAGATCAGTCCTCCGGTCATTCGCCAGCCACCAGGTGAGGCCTCGCCCGTGACTGTCGGAACACCTGCCTTTCCCGGTCTTGGAAAGTCACCTCAAGCGTCAGCGCTTCAAACCGCCAGGCCCTTCTGGTGAGGCCTCGCCCGTGACTGTCTGGACACCTGCCTTTTCCGGTCTCGGAGAGTCACCTCAAGCGTCAGCGCTTCAAACCGCCAGGCCCTTCCGGTGAGGCCTCGCCCGTGACTCTTGGGACACCTGCCTTTCCCGTCTTGGAAGGTCACCTGCTAACAGCAGCATCTCAAACACCGAGGACACGCAGGTGAGACTGACCGCCTTGGCTTTCTGTCATTGATCGCGGCCCGGCTGTTGCCGCCCTGCGAACAAGGCTCTGCCTCCGACCGCCAACCCTTCCGCCGCTCTCTAATTTCGGAAAACCAGCCAAACCGCCGGCGTCTTCACGACCAGGCGAATCTAGGTCGGAAAACCACCGACCTAGCAATACTAGCTGCCGTGTCTCAACTGGTCAGAGCGGTCTGCGCCGATCCAGTTGACGCAGCCGTCGGCCGCTTTATCGCCCGGCCTCCTAGCGGCACCCCACGGGACCTTTTCCCTTCGCTGCGCTACGGGAAAATCTCCCGCGGGGACCCCGAGATCCGAAAACTCGGCTCATCCGCACACTTTTCAGCAACAAAGGCAGCTAGCCGATCGCATCCCGGTATACCTCGAGCGTCCGCTCGCCCACGGCCGCCCAGGCGAAATGTTGTTCGACTCGCTGGCGGCTGGCCTCACCTCGCGCGGCGATCACCGCTGGGTCGGCCAACGCCTCGATGATCGCTTCGCGCAGTTCTCGCACAAACCGGTCGGGGTCAACCGGTGTGCCCGTCCCATCGGTCGTCTGCTCGATGGGCACCAGCCAGCCGGTTTGACCGTCGATGACCACGTCGGGGATTCCCCCGGTCGCCGTGGCAACCACAGGGGTGCCGCACGCCATGGCTTCGAGGTTGACAATCCCGAGCGGCTCGTAGATCGAGGGGCACAGGAACAGGTCCGCCGCGGTGAGAATCGCCGTCAGGTCTTCGTGGGGCACCATTTCGGCGATGAGGATCGCGCCGGACCGCTGCGTCCGTAGTTCATCGACCAGCCCGGCCACCTCGGCGGCAATCTCGGGGGTGTCGGGGGCGCCGGCCGCGAGGACTACCTGAACGTCATCGGGCAACCCCGACAGGGCACGCAGCAGATACGGCAGGCCCTTTTGGCGAGTCTGGCGGCCCACGAACGCGACGGAACGGCGAGTGGGGTCGATCCCATAACGGAGGAGGGCGGCCTCGGCCGCCGGTCCGGTGTTCGGGCGCCAATCATCCGGGTCGATCCCGTTGTGGACCACGTGGACCCGTGAGGGGTCCACGGACGGGTAGACCCGCAGGATGTCCTCGCGCATGGCCCAGGACACCCCGATGATCGCGTCCGCGGATTCGTAGGCGGTGGCCTCCGCCCAGCTGGACAGGGCATACCCGCCGCCGAGCTGCTCGGCCTTCCAAGGCCGCAGCGGCTCCAGCGAATGGGCCGTAACGACATGCGGAACACCCCACAGGAGCTGCGCCCAACGCCCCGCCATGTTCGCGTACCACGTGTGCGAATGCACCAGATTGGACCCGACCGTGCCTCCCGCCATCCGCAAGTCAACCTCGAACACCCCCAGGGCCGCGTTCGCGGCATTTGGGTCCGCCTCGCCGTAACCCGCCACCCCAGCTTCGGTTCGAGGCGGCCCAAAGCATCCGACCCGAAGATCGACCGAACGCCTGAGAACCCGGGCCAGCTCGGCCACATGGACGCCCGCACCCCCGTAAATCTGGGGAGGGTATTCGCGAGTCAGCAGATCAACGCGGAAAGAGGGGTCGATGTTCATGGTAAGACCGTACTCGAAGCGGCGAACGCGGGCCCGGAGGCCCTAGGCTTCTAGCCATGGCATCACCCCGAATACTCGCGATGGTCCTGGCCGGTGGGGAAGGCAAGCGTTTGATGCCCCTGACGCGCGACCGGGCAAAGCCGGCGGTCCCCTTCGGTGGGATCTATCGGCTGATCGACTTCCCGCTGTCTAACTTGGTGAACAGCGGCTACCTCAGGATCGTGGTCCTGACCCAGTACAAGTCGCATTCGTTGGACCGGCACATTGCCCAAACCTGGCGGCTGTCGGGGTTGTTGGGCAACTACGTGGCGCCGGTTCCGGCGCAGCAGCGAAAAGGCAAGAACTGGTTCCTTGGAAGCGCCGACGCGATCTATCAGTCGCTCAACCTGATCGATGACGAACATCCCGACATCGTCGTCGTGGTGGGAGCGGACCACGTCTACCGGATGGACTTCCATCAGATGGTGGCGCACCACATCGCTTCTGGAGCCCCGTTGACAGTCGCGGGGATTCGTCAGCCGCGATGGCTGGCGGACCAATTCGGGGTCATCGATGTCGATGCCGATCACGGGCGTATCCGCGCCTTCCGTGAGAAGCCGAAGGACGCCGAGGGGTTGGCGGATTCGCCAGACGAGGTGCTCGCTTCCATGGGCAACTACGTGTTCGATGCGGACGCGCTGGTCGCGGCCGTGCGGTCCGACGCGGAACGTTTGGATTCGCGGCACGACATGGGGGGCGACATCGTTCCGGCGTTCGTGGAAGCGGGTGAGGCCGGCTTCTACGACTTCCGTGAGAACGATGTCCCGGGCTCGACCGAGCGCGACCGGGACTATTGGCGAGACGTCGGGACACTGGACGTGTACTACGAGGCGAACATGGACCTCATCGCGGTCACCCCGGTGTTCAACCTGTACAACCGCGTTTGGCCACTGGTGACCGGCTCAACGGGCCTGCCCCCGGCCAAGTTCATCCACTCGGGCCCGGGCCGCGTTGGCCACGCGGCGGACTCCTTTGTCAGCCCGGGGGTGATTGTGTCTGGCGCTACTGTGTCGCGCTCCGTTCTGTCGCCGGATTGCTACCTGCACTCCTGGGCTTCGGTCAGCGATTCGGTGCTGCTGCACGGCGTCAACGTGGGCCGCCACGCACAGGTTCATCGCTGCATAGTCGATAAGAATGTCGTCATCGAGGCGAACGCTCAGGTTGGGTTGGACCGCGGCCGTGACATCGAGCGGGGCTTCTTAGTCACCGAGACCGGTGTCACCGTGATTCCCAAAGGCACGGTGGTGCGCGCCTAGGACGCCCAGAACGCGAGGTAGCGCCGGGGCTGTCGGCGAAAGACCAAGCCTTTGGGGGTCAGTCAGACTCGGGGTTTGACCACAGTGGTTAGGATCGCGGTTCCGGGCATGGTCTGAGCCCACGGCACCAACGGTCGAAGCAGGGCGTATGCGCTGGTGGAAAGTCCGCGGTGGACGCGCAGAGTGGCGTCGGGATCGGAATCGGCGGCGGCGAGCGCGGCGGCGGCGGCCGAGACGGTTGGATTGTGACCCACCACCATGACGCACATGGCGTTGCGGTTCACGCCGCGCACGGCCTCGATTAGTTCGGGAATGTAACCCCGGTACAGGTCTTCTGTGAACCGAACCTTGGGAGCGCCTCCCACCTGCGCGGCAATCGCCTCCCACGTTTCTCGGGTCCGGGCCGATGAGGAACACAGAACTGCATCTGGGACGATGCCGTCCCTCGTCAGCCGTCGCCCAGTCACCTCGGCCTGGATGCGGCCCTCGCCAGACAGGTGCCGGGCAGCGTCGGACCATTCGGAGGTGGATGCTCGGGCATGGCGCAGCAACACCAGCAATGGGGAGGGGATCTCCTCGCTGGTCGGGTCTGCGTTATGAGCGCGGTGCGCCGACGTCATCGCTCTATTCTGCCCGACCCTGCGTCCGATCCGCGTAAGCCACGCGGACAACGCTCGCTTCGCGGTCCCTTGGCGGTTGCGGTTGCTGTCGCTTCCAGGTTGCGTTCGCCCTCGCTTCCCGGTCCCGCATGCCCTCGCTTCGCGGTCGCTGATGCCCTCGCTTCCCGGTCGCGCGTGCCCTCGCTTCCCGGTCGCGCCCGCTTGGCCGCCGCCGTACCCGGCCGGGCGTTGGCGGATTGGGTAAGGCTAGGCTAACCTTGTCTGCCGGGGGCAGGCTGGCCGCGCAGATTCAGCAGAGCGGTCCGGCAACAAGTCCCCCAATGCCGAAGCCCCAAGGAGGATGGACGATGGCGCGTGCAACGCGTTGGGCGCTAGCCCTGACGGTCGCCGGAGCCTGCCTGCTGCCAATGCTGACCGCGCCGGCGGCCCACGCGGCCGACACGGACGCGGCGACTTGGAACGAAGTCGCCGAAGAGATGTCGGATGTGCTGGATAACGCCTACTCGATCTACCTCGACGGCGATGCCACCGCCGCGAAAGACGAAGTGGATGTCGCCTACTACGGCTACTACGAGAAGCTGGGCTTCGAGAAAGTGGTGATGGCGCACGTTTCGGGTGCTGCCGCCACAGAGGCCGAATACGAGTTCGGGCTAATCAAGAAGGCAATGCTGGCGGGTGCGGCCGACACGGAGGTTCGCGGCCACATCGACACGCTGTCCGCACTGCTCTACGACCAAGCCCGGCAGCTGGACGGCGATTCGTCCAGCCCATGGGCCGCGCTGGGCGGTTCGCTCCTGATCATCCTGCGCGAAGGCCTTGAGGCGATCTTGGTTGTGGCCGCCATCGTCGCCTACCTCGTGAAATCCTCCAACCGCGACAAACTGCGCACGGTGTACGCGGGCGTGGGGATCGCGTTGCTGGCGTCCGTTGGCCTTGCCATCGCCATCAATGCGCTGACCAATCTCGCTGGCGCGAACCAGGAAATCATAGAAGGCATAACGGTGTTGCTGGCCGTAGCCATGTTGGTGTGGGTCAGCAATTGGATCGCTTCGAAGGCCGACTCCACCGCGTGGACCGGCTACATCCGTTCGCAGACCGACGCCTCGCTCTCGCGTGGATCATCCGTGTCGCTCGCCGTTGTCGCCTTCCTGGCCGTCTTCCGCGAGGGTGCTGAGACGATCCTGTTCTACCAGGCCTTGCGGG
>JAIRXV010000445.1 GCA_031268115.1 Bifidobacteriaceae bacterium | reverse complement strand
CGATCCGCAGGCCCCCCTTATCCGAGGGCTCGATCTGCACGCCGTGTCGGGGCAGACGGTCGCGATTGTCGGTCCCACCGGGGCAGGCAAAACGACATTGGTCAACTTGCTGGAGCGCTTCTACGAGATTCAGGGAGGCGCGATCGAACTCGATGGGGTGAATGTCAACGCCATGGAGCGGGGCGGATTGCGCAGCGAGATAGGAATGGTCCTTCAGGACACGTGGCTGTTCAGCGGCACGATATTCGACAACATTCGATACGGGCGCCTGGACGCAAGCCGAGAGGATGTCTTGGCCGCGGCGGAGGCCACCTACGTGGACCGATTCGTGCGCCACCTGCCCGATGGCTACGAGACAGTGGTAGACGAGGAAGGCTCCAACGTCTCGGCCGGAGAGAAGCAGCTCCTGACGATAGCGCGGGCGTTCTTGGCCGATCCGGCGATCCTCATCTTGGATGAGGCGACCAGTTCGGTCGATACCCGAACGGAGGTCTTGGTCCAAAAGGCGATGGGCAAATTGCGAGCTGGACGTACCAGCTTTGTTATCGCCCACCGCTTGTCCACCATCCGCGATGCGGACACGATCCTCGTGATGGACGAGGGCGCCATCGTCGAACAGGGCAATCACGCCACGCTGATGGCGGCCGAGGGTGCCTATGCGCGGCTGTACCACAGCCAATTTCTGGGCGCGACCCTCTGACGGCGATGATCGAGCGGATCCGCGACCCGGCCGATCCACGCCTCGGGCCGTACACCCAGCTGAAGGACGTGGCCCTGCGGCGGATCGTTGAGCCCGCACAGGGCCTGTTCATGGCCGAGAGCGTCGAAGTGATCGGGCGGGCGCTCGACGCGGGGATCGGTCCGCGTTCGGTGCTGCTGGCGGAGCCGGCGATGGCGAGCGCACGGCCGCTGTTGACTCGGCTTGGAGAGGACGTGCCCGTGTACGTCGGGACTTACGATCTGTTGCGCGCCATCACGGGTTTCCACCTGCACCGCGGGGTGTTGGCGGCGATGACCCGACCGGCGCTGCCCAGGCTGGAGGCCGTGCTGGGCGCGGCGAGCGAATCCGGCGCGAATGGAGGCAGGCGCATCGCCGTGCTGGAAGACATCGTGGATCACACGAACGTGGGGGCGATCATCCGGGCCGCCGCCGGGTTGGGCGTGAACGGGGTGCTGGTCACCCCGCAGTGCGCCGACCCGTTGTACCGCAGGGCGGTGCGGGTATCGATGGGTACCGTGTTCCAGGTTCCGTGGACCCGGATCGCGCCGTGGCCGTCAGGAATAGTCGAACTCCGAGAGGCGGGGTTCACGGTGGCGGCCATGGCGTTGACCGAAGACGCCATACCCCTGGACGAATATGCCAGGCGAGGACTGCCGCAACGCTTGGCGCTGCTGCTTGGCACGGAAGGGGCCGGGTTGGGCGCGCCATCGATTGCCGCGGCCGATGCCGTCATTCGCATCCCAATGTCCGGCGGCGTCGATTCGCTCAACGTGGCGGCCGCCGCCGCGGTGGCGTTCTGGGCCACGCGCCCCGGGGTGGAGCGCCTATTCCCGTGACCGCAGGGGCGTCCCCGGGCGTCTTGGGCGCGAGCGTCCAACGGCTGGGCTGGATACCCGAATCGGATGTGGTGAGACCGGAGGAGTCGCAGCCATCTCAATCACCGGCCATTTCGGCCAACGCCGCGACGGTGCGCAGCCCGCGCATGGTGCCGCGCCGAGGCTCGGCCGCGATGAGCGCTGAGGCCAGCCGGGAGCGGGCGACGCCAAAGGGGAGATATAGGAAGGTCTCTCGGGCCGCCATCGTCCACTGTTCTGGCAAAAGGGCAGGGGTGTCGAGAAGGGCCGCCAGCGCGCGAGGTTCGCCGGCCTCGCTGAAGAAGAGGATGTGTGAGGCGCGTGTCTCGGAAGAAGGGAATGGGTAGTCCGCGACGATCCGGGCCAGGCGATCGGCGGTCCGCACGATCACGTCCGTGCGCAGGCCGAGCCCGTCCCGCAGCCCCGCGCGCAGGGCCGCGCCCGCCGCGTCGGGATCCTGCGATGAACGCGCCAAGAGGTTGCCTGAAGCGAGGTATGTGACCGGTGAGTCGAGCCCGGCCTTCAAGGCGGCCTCGCGCAGACGGGCCATAGGCAGGCGCCGATGCGCGCCCAGGTTGACCCCCCGCAGCAGAAACACAAGATTCTGATCCGGCACGAAGGCCAATGCTAGCCCGGGCGTGCCGTGTGACGCCGGGTAGCGCTCGGAGGTTGCCGTGGGTGCCGTATCCGACCCCGGGCGTGCCGTATCCGACCCCGGGGGTGCCGTGCGACGGGAGGTAACGTTGAGCCGTGCCAATCCCGCCGATGCCGGACTCCGCCCGCGCCCCGACTGTCGCCCAGGTGGTAGCGATTCTCGACACCCTGTTTCCGCCCGCGTTGGCCGAGCCGTGGGATGCGGTCGGCTTGGTGGTGGGAGAGCCGGATGCACCCGCGGGTCGCGTTGCTTTCGCGGTCGATCCGGTCCGCCGTGCCGTCGATGAAGCACTCGATTGGGGCGCGGACTTGCTTGTGGTACACCATCCGCTGCTCTTGAGGCCGGTGAATTCGGTGGCGGCCACTACGTTCAAGGGCGCCATCGTGCATCGTCTCATCGCGAACGGGTGCGCGCTGTACACCGCCCACACCAACGCGGACGCTGCGCCTGGCGGCGTGGCGGATGCGTTGGCGGATGCCATTGGCCTGCTTGGGTGCGGGGCGTTGGTGCCAGCGGCGGACGATGCCGGAGGGCTGGGGAGGGTCGGCCACCTCGCCTTGCCCCTGAGGTTGAGGGATTTTGCCGAGCTGGTTGCGCGTGCGCTGCCTGCCACGTGTCACGGCGTCCGCGTGGCGGGGGACTTGGATGGGCAGGTGGCGACCGTAGCGGTGGTGGCTGGGGCTGGCGATTCTCTATTCGATGAGGTCCGCGGGGCCGGTGCGGACGCTTTTGTGACAGCGGATCTGCGTCATCACCCGGCATCGGAGGCGAGGGAACGGGCACTGTTCGATGGGTCCGGGAGGCCCTATCTGGTGGACGTGTCGCATTCGGCTTCGGAGTGGCATTGGCTGGCGCGGGCGGCGGAGGGGTTGACGGCCTGCGTGTCAGGCCTCGGCGCTAGGGTTGTCACCACTGTCAGCCGCGCGGTGGCCGATCCCTGGGACGCACGGATCGGCGGCGAGGCA
>JAIRXV010000439.1 GCA_031268115.1 Bifidobacteriaceae bacterium | reverse complement strand
CTGGCTCAGGCCACTCGCTGCGAGTAAGTCAGCGCAAGCCGCGTCGGTAGAGTCTTTGGTCAATTGCGGACCGTGTGCGCTCAGATCAGTAGAGGTTTCGGCTATTAGACTAGCCGGATTGCCGCGTTTCGGCTCGATCAAATAGCCAAAAGCTCTATTGCGATGCAGCAAGCTGCGGTCCCGATGACGAAAAGCTCTATATGGATGCGGCATAGTGGGAGGTGCATGGAAACCCCCTGCTTGCGACGATGGCCGCGAGATTCTCCCTGTGGGTGGCCAGTGGGATTCGCCATGGGCGGCCGGATCGCGTCACCGTGGGTGGCCGCGCGCGGGGCGTGGGACCAGCGCCTTCCGGGCATGGTGGGCAGGCTTCGGCTCGCGGCACACGCGCCCGGTACGCCGAGTTGGGGGTGCGGTCCGCGAAACCGCCCCCTTGGCGACCCAGAACCCCGACTCGGGGCTGTCGGCACTCGCCTGGTGCGCCGAGTTGGGGGTGCGGGCCGCGAAACCGCCCCCTTGGCGACCCAGAACCCCGACTCGGCGCTGTCGGCACTCGCCTGGTGCGCCGAGTTGGGGGTGCGGGCTGCGAAACCGTCCCTTTGGCGACTCGGAACCCCGATTCGGGGCTGCCAGTACGTGCTCGGTGCGCCGAGTTGGGGGTGCGGGCTGCGAAACCGCCCCCTTGGCGACCCGGACCCCCGACTCGGGGCTGCCAGTACGTGTTCGGCCGCTGGAGGGCGACAATCTTGCTTGCGGCGAGAGAGTTCGCGGCAACGGGCGGGGAGCCCCAATGGCCGCCGACGAGAGATTCGGATGGCCACCCACAGGGATCTCCAGGTGGCCATCGACAGCGCGCACGGGGTCGCAGCGGGTCACGTGCCCACGACAGACGCCGTAGGCGGAGTTTCAAGCGGACCTCTGGTCGCCGCAGCGCCGGTTGAGCCCATACGCCGAAGGCGTTCTTCGTGTCTTGAAATGCTGACCTTGAGCTGACTCTCCGAGACGAAGAATGGCGGACTGCTTGGCGGTCCGAGGCGAAGCCCCATTAGTAGGCGGGTGAAACGGACCGCCGCCAGGACCGGCCGAACAGACCAAAAGCGCGGACCAGCCGGCCAGGCTGTCGCCGGGACCGGCCGGCCAGACTGTCGCCGGGACCGGCCGAGCGGACTGTCGCCGGGACCGGCCGCACAGGCCGCCGCCGGGACCGGCCGCACAGACCGTCGCCCGGACCGGCCGCACAGACCGTCACCCGGACCGGCCGAACGGACTGTCGCCCGGACCGGCCGAACGGACTGTCGCCGGGACCAGCGAAAACGCGGCGGTGTCCCCCACGCCGTCCTACACGATGTGGCGCTGGCGACGCTTGGCCTCCCGGTACTCCGCGTACGCCCGCTGGGTGGATTCGAGACGCGAGACCTCTGCGACCGGAACGTCCCACCAAGAATCGCTAGGTGGGTTGGGGCCCTCCAGCGCGGTCTCGATGTGGATCATGGTGGTCCGGGAGGATGCCGCAGCCTGCGCATAGGCTTCACGGAACTCCGCGATCGTGGCGACCCTCAGCACATCGATGCCCCACGATTCGGCGTTGGCTGCGATATCGACTGGCACTAACGCGCCGTCCAGTTGACCCGACTTAGGGTTGCGTTCACGGTATTTGGTGCCGAACCGTTGCGACCCGTGGGATTCTGACAGCGCACCAATGGATGCGAAACCATGATTTTGCAAGAGGACAAAGATGACCTTGACACCCTCCTGAACAATGGTCGCTAGCTCCATTGGTAGCATTTGATAGGTGCCATCGCCCACAATTGCTACCACTTCGGCGTCGGGAGCGGCCAGTTTGGCCCCCAGTGCGGCCGGAATCTCGTACCCCATGCACGAGAACGCATATTCCACGTGGTATTGGCGGGAATTGTCGGCGCGCCACAGTGCTTGCAGGTCGCCTGGCATGGAACCGGCAGCGTTGATGAGAATGTCCTGTGGCCGCAGTAGGTCGTTGAGCGCGCCGAACACCTCGATCTGCGCGGGAGTCGGCTTGTGCCCGATGCCGTAGCACCGGTCCACAATCGCATCCCACCTGGCCTTTTCCTCGCCTACCTCTGCGGCATAGCCGTCGGAAACCCGCCAACCGGACAAGGCATCGGCCAGGTCGGATAAGGCCTCTCTGGCGTCGGCCACCACCATCAGCGCCGATTGCTTGGCCGCGTCGAATGCGGCCACGTTGATGTTGATGAACTGTACGTCTGGATTGCCGAACTGAGTCTGCGAGGCCGTCGTGAAATCCGAATAGCGAGTACCTATTCCGATTACCACGTCCGCCGCGGCGGCTAAGCGATTCGCGGAGTGGGTACCTGTCGCGCCCAATCCACCCACGCTCGCCGGTGAGTCCCAGTTGATAGCGCCTTTGCCCGCTTGGGTGTCTGCCACAGGAATGCCAGTGGCCTGCGCAAAGGACCGCAGAACGGCATCGGCCTCGGAATAGACCACACCGCCGCCGGCGACTATTAGGGGCCGGTGCGACGTGCGGATCGCCTCGGCCGCGCGTGCGATAGCGGCTCGATCTGGGCGCGGGCGTGCGATGTGCCAAAGCCTCCTGCGGAAGAACTGGAGCGGGTAGTTGTAGGCCTCTGCTTGAACATCTTGCGGCAGGCAGATAGTGACTGCACCCGTATCGGCCTGGTCGGTCAACACCCGCATAGCGCTAAGCAGGCTGGGAATAAGCTGCTCGGGCCGATTCACTCGATCCCAATAGCGGGACACTGGCCGAAAACAGTCGTTCACTGAGGCATCGAGGTTAGACGGATCCTCTAGCTGTTGCAACACAGGATTCGCTGCGCGGGTCGCGAAAATGTCAGACGGCAGCAGCAGCACTGGTAGCCGATTCGTGGTAGCGACCGCGGCGCCGGTCACCATATTCAAGGCGCCGGGACCGATAGAGGAGGTGGCCGCCATCGTCCGCAGTCGTTTCGAGGTCTTAGCGTATGCGGAAGCAACGTGAACAGCGCCTTGCTCATTGCGACCGAGATAATACTCTAGGTATTCTTCGCCTGGAGCGCGGGCGATTTCGTTCTGAAGCAGGGCCTGGCCTAGCCCACAAACATTGCCGTGTCCAAAAATGCCGAATACGCCATTGATCAATCGACGCTCCACGCCGTCGCGTTCGGAGTATTGGTTGGCCAGGAATCGGACCACGGCTTGGCCAACGGTGAGACGGATCGTCTCAGCGGAGAGGTGGGTGTAGGAGGTGATCGGCTCGGTCATGGCGTGTCCTTCAGGTTGGCGGGATGGATGGTTGAGCGGGCGGGCGAGGTGAAAGCAAGGCGGCGGCGCGGTCCACGGTGGAGGCGACGTCATCGTCGAGTGGATAGAGCAGGGCGCGGCCCACCACCAAGCCCCTAACCCCCGGGCAGGTAAGGGCTTGCGCCCAGCCGGCGCGGGCCGCGGCCTGGTCGGTGACTTGCCCGCCAAGCACGAGCGTCGGCAGCGTGGTCGATTCCATGACGCGCCGCATCTGCGGGACAACGGGCAGCTTCAGCCACGTTGCAGCGGAGGTGTGTCCGAGGCCGGAAGCGATAGCAATCGAGTCTACTACCTGATCAGGTGTCAATTCGTTGACGATGGCGGAGCCCGCCCGGCGTGAGATGAACGGCTCGATCATCGCCAGCCGCCCCGCGCGGGCAAGCTCCGAGACGGCCCTGGCGCATGCCTCTAGCGCCGGAGCCGTGGCCCGATCCGCGTAGTCGATGCGCAGGAGCATCTTGCCTCCGTCAAGGCCCGCATCGACGATGCCGGCCGGGTCGTAGGCGGTGAAGCGGTCGTCTATCTCGAACGCGGCACCCTGAAGCCCGCCCCGGTTCATGGAGCCGAACACCCATTTGCCCTCAAGGGCACCCAAAAGGGCAAGGTCTTCGATCACGTCCGGCGTGCCGAGGAAGCCGTTGATCCCATCGCGGCCGAGGGCGATGGCGCAGCGCCTCAGCAAGTCCGCGCGGTTGGCCATAGCACGGGGGTTTGAGCCGGCGCTGAGGGCGCCCCGGGCCGGGTGATCGGCGGCAATGACAAGGAATCGATCGCCACATTCCGGGTTGGGGCGGAAGCGCCGGCGGGCCGCTAAGGCTTGGCGTATCGCTGTCGGCCCGGCGGCGCGGATTTCAGTGAGGCGTCCGATGGCGTCGCTTACGCTGGCCATCATCTTTCACCGCCCGCGGTGGGTGCTTCGGGTTCGACCAGGGACGCTGTTGGGCGACGGACCGTTGGAGCGGGTTGTGACGGGACAGGCGAGCCAGGTTGGCTTGAGCGCACCTGGCGCGCCGTCCGGGCGCTACCCGAGGAAGGGCTCAGCTTCTCCGCGGCGCCCGGCGAGAAGCACGGTATCGATGCTGGCGCTATGGGGCCGGGGAACCGGGTGACGGCCGTTTCCGCTGGGGTGGGTGGGGCTCGGAACGGTTGGGGCATGGCCGCGGGTGGCTGGGGTGGTGGCACTTTCACCACCGTCCTTAGGGGCCGGGGGAACCGGGTGACGGTGGTTTTCGCTGGGGTGGGCTGGGCCCGGAACGGTTGGGGTGTGGCCGCGGGTGGCTGGGGTGGTGGCATTTTCACCACCGTACCAGAAGCGCGAGGATCTCGTGTTCCCTGGGCATCGCAGTGGCACATTCCAGGCGGGAAGCGACTATTGCTCCGGCAATTGACGCGGCGCGAATGGTGCGGTCCAAGGACCATCCCGACAACAATCCGTGGCAGAAGGCGCCACCGAAGGCGTCTCCCGCCCCCAACCCGTTGAGTGTCGCTACACGAGTCGGCGGGATCTCGATCCGTTCGGAGCGGGTCTTGGCGAGCGTCCCCGCCGGGCCTTGCTTGACCACGGCCATATCCAATCCCAGGTCCAGGAGGGCATCGGCGGCGCGTTCGGGATCGGTTTCGCCTACGGCGACCCGGCATTCTTCCCTGTTGCCGATGGCGGCAGTGGCCGAGCCAAGCAATTCATGGGCGGCGAGGCGCGCCTCGCCCTCGTTTTTCCAGAACATCTCGCGATAGTCGAGATCGACTACCGTGAATTCCCGCCGACCGCGCGCCTGCAAAGCCGCCAGGTGGGCGGAACGCGACGGCTCGGCTGAC